>DKNL01000099.1 GCA_002474325.1 Opitutales bacterium UBA7389 | reverse complement strand
AGGGATACCGCCTAATTGAGCTAGGACTATTTTCGCAATGATATGTACAAAAACCGCACTAGATCGCTCGAAGAGCACATCTTGTAAGCCGACATCCGTGTTTGAGATGTTGCTAACTACCCATAGTCAACTCCACCTTCCGCAAGCAGCGATGATTAGGTCGAGCTGAATCGGGTCGAATATCGAATTGGCGAATAGAAGAATTATAGGTTAGCTAGGTGTATCGTTTCCGATAGGCAGCTGGAGTAGTGTGCAGGACTTTTAGGAACGACCGGGTGAAATGGCTTTGATCATAGAATCCGCAGTCCACGGCGATCGAGGAAATGGGAACGTCGGTCTGGCTTAGAGCCGCGCAAGATTGCTGTATTCGGTAGCGGTTGACGTATTGTATAGGAGTGAGGTGAAAGCTTTTTTTGAAATGCCGTTCGAAGGCACTGAGAGAAAGGCTGCAGACTTTCGCCAGGTCCTTCAGTTTTATCTCTTGAGAATAGTTTTTGTTGATGTAGTCGACCGCTAGATCCAAAGCGGATCGATGAAGGGCATTTGTATTCCCTTCAAACTTACGGGTGACACCTGCGAGGCCGCAAATTTTGCTTTCACTATTGAAGAGAGGGATCTTGTTAGTGATGTGCCATTGAATTAGGCGTTGCGAGGTGGTAATTAATTCGACCTTGTTGCTAATGTAAACGCCTTCTTCGATGACCCGTTTGTCATCGGCTGCGTAGCTTTTCTCAATGTCTTCCGGGAAAAATTCGGAGTCGGGACGACCGACTATCGATTCCTTGCTCTCGAGGCCCATGAAATCGGCCAGTTCTTGATTGATGTATATGAAATGGCGGTTGGCGTCTTTTACGAAGAAGAGCAACCCGGGAATGCAGTCGAAAAGTAACTGGCCTGTATTCACTATCCCATTCTCTTGGATAAACTGAGAAAGTGAGTCGGGTTTGGGCGATATTGACATCGATTAGGTAAGCAAGGAGTCGAGAAGATCTAGGAAGGCGAATGGCGGCAAGGGATTTGTTAAAACAGGTGGGTGTCACCAGCAATTGCCCGTTGGCTCCAATTTGATCAATCTTGGAATCTGAAAAATGGCTCGGCTCTTCGACAAACTCAAGGTGGTGAGCTAGGACGAACCAAGCTCAGGTTCCACATCTGAATCCAAGTCAAAAAGGGAGGGATCGTAAGTTTATGGGCATGGCCGGGCAACAGAAAACTTCTAATATGGGAGATAACATAAAAAGCCCACGAGTGCATTACCGCGGGCTTTTGAAATTGAACGAATATCTAGCTGTTTAGCTGTTGATGATCGGGAGTAGCTTCTCCTTGCAGTATTCCCCGTCGTGCAGGGTAACGCTATCAGGATCTTCGATAGCCTCGTCAGCTTCGTCTTCGCAAATAATCCAACCGTCTAGATCTTGGTCGACGAGCCATTGGGTAATGCCGACAAAGTCGACTTTGCCTTCGCCCATAAGCGTCCACTCAGGATCGCCGTCCCAGTCCTTGTAGTGCACGTGGTTGATGAGGGAACTGAACTCCTTCATCTTGGTGAGCGGGTCCATGCCGCCATTGGCGATGTGCCCGACATCGGGAGTCCAGCCGGTGACACTACTGTCGAGTCCATTGAGGATGACATTGTAGTCTTCTTCCGTACGATTGATGGAAGTTTCAGGCGAGTTAGGGTGGAAGGAGCATCGCAATCCCGCATCGTGAGCGCGTTTGGAGACGGCGTTGACGCAAGATACTAGATTCAGGCGGCGTTGCTCGAGATCGTGTCGTCCATTAGGCATTTGCACGGTGCAGAGCGGCGCTCCCGGGAATTGCTTGAGGTTTTCGATGACGGAATCGGCCTGTTGGCGTTCTTCGTCAGTTTCCTCAGGATTGTTCCAGTCGAGTACCAGAGCGATACCCGCGAGCTTTACGTTGTGCTGGTTCAGTTTGTCGGCCAGCTTTCCTGGGTCGGTCAAATCGCCCATCCAAAAGTGCATGGGTTCAATGCCTTCGAAGCCGGCTTTTTCGACCATTTCGATCATGTGGCCGAGCTTGTTGTCGTAGGCTTTGCCGGTTTCCCGCATAAACCAGGTGTAGACTTCTGCGCCGAGAGAGATGTTTGCCATTGGTTTTCTTGTATTAGGGTTGAGGATATAGTCTTGTTTAATTGAATACGACTACCTATGAATCCCAGCCGTGGGTATCGCGTACGTCGATCATCGATTTGAGGATCGTATTCCAGGTTTCCGGGGTTTCCAGCATGGCATTCGGGAACATGCATCCGTCCCAGCAAATATGCTCAATGCCTCGGTCTTTGGCTCCTTCGAGCCAGTATCCAGAACATTTTACGATATCGACCTTGCCATTAGGATCATCAGCCGGGCAGTGCTTGCCGGTCTTGTCATGGGACCCGGTGCCGTGAACTGTGCCATCGTTCTGGGCCACGTGGAAGTCAATTGTCCATGGACGGAGGGCATCGGTCATAGTTTTATAAGCCGCGAAAAACTCCTCTTCGCTGTAGCCATCTTGAAGTAGAGCGTGCTCGGGAGCGTTGTAGCCCATAAGGTAAAGATAGGTGTGAGCGAGGTCGCACTGGAAGCCGAGCGATTCGGGCATGCCCACCGCTTCGAGGAGGTCGAGCATGTCTTTCCAGGAATGCATGCCTGCCCAGCAGATTTCGCCTTCTGCGGCAAGGCGCTCGCCGTGATCGGCAGCGATTTGGGCGGCCTTACGAAAGGTCTCGGCGATCCGAGCTGTACCTGCCTTGGGCTCCTCAGCCCATGTCTCGGGACCGGTGGCGGAATCGATGCGGATGACACCATATTTGCGAACGCCATGGTCATTGAAGACCTTAGCGATATGGCACGCTTTTTCGACGGCCGTCAGGAATTTCTGCTGTTGTTCGTCGTCGCCCATGGCCGAGTCGCCAACTGTGCCGGGCCAAACCGGAGCCACTAGTGAGCCGACTGAGAAACCATAGCTGGCGATTTTGTCGGCGATGGTTTTCAGTTCGCCGTCGCTGGCGTCCGGATCCGTGTGCGGATGAAACAGGAAGTAGTCTATTCCGTCGAATTTCTGGCCATCAACTTCCGCCCCGGCGGTGAGTTCGAGCATTCTGTCGAGGCTGATTGGCGGTTCGGCGTCTGGCTCGTCTCCGCCTTTGCCTACGAGTCCGGGCCACATTGCGTTATGGAGTTTGGGATAGTTCATAAATGGGTGTTTAGTATTGAGTGATAATATCACAAAAGGGGCAACTCATATTGTACCCTTTTCGCAAAGAATTGTATGATTCAGGCGCTCGGTCTCGTAAAAAAAAAGACGGGCATCCTCTTTCGTCATCCTAGTTTTCCAGTACCTGACGGCTATTGGATGCGTTTCCATCAGGATTTCTTCGACCGCGGATTTTTCCCGTCGAGATAAAAACGGGTAGTCCCCGTGGCGAATAATGCTTTGCCCATCATCAACTTGGCCAGCGAGGCGAAAACCCTATTGATCCTGATTTTTGAATAGGCTGAGCGAAATCGATTATCGACCC
>DKNL01000092.1 GCA_002474325.1 Opitutales bacterium UBA7389 | reverse complement strand
CTCAAGCGATTCGAAGGATTAAATTTTCTTTTGGAGTGGCGATTAAAAAGGTGAGCGCTTCATTCAAGCCAAAAAGATCCCGCGGCCACATCAAATAGGCCTTATTGGTCAACCATTCAAGCGAACCAACTAAGATCGGTAACCGAATTGCTTAAAAAGCGACTTTTCAATACACAGCCTTTCGTCGTTCTAATCGCGGTAGCGATTTTCTGGATTTTCGTTCCGTATTTCGTAAAAACTACCCTGCGATCGGCTTTCTACGAATTTCAAGCCCCCATTTCAGCCAGCGCCTCCTACATTCGCGAACTGCAGAATTTTTGGGCCGCTCGATCTAAGTCGAAGAGCGAACTTTACGAAGCTGGTAAAGACCTGGCTCATCTCAATGCCACCTACGAGCTGATGATTCTGGAGAACCAGGCGATGAAAAAGGAAATCAACCGACTGGAATCCCTTTTAGCGCTGCCATCGACACCTGAATACAAGTATGAGATCGCTCGCGTCGTAACCCGCGATTTCAACTCGTGGTGGCAACGCCTCGAAATCCGCAAAGGTTCTTTGCATGGTATTCCGATGGGAGCGCCAGTTGTATTCGCAGGAGGGTTGGTGGGCCGTATTAGCGAGGTACATCAATACACATCAACAGTCGAATTGCTGAGCAACAGCTATCTACGCATGGCGGTCATCATCGAAGGCGACAATCGACCCATGAGTTTCCGGGGCGCCGGGTTCCGGTTATTCCGATCGCCCATCGGACTCACGCAGTATGTTCCCACCGACATTGCCATCGACCCGAGTGATCCGCCTAGAATACTTACCTCAGGTATGGGCGGCGTATTTCCGGCAGGGATTCATATAGGGCACTTAGTAAGCCTGCGACCTGGGTCCAGTGGCATGTTTCAAGAGGGAGAAGTTCGACTGGAGACCCGTCTTTCCAATCTGACCGAGGTGGCCGTCCTAATCACCATAGGAGGAGAAACCGGAGAATGAGCTTCCTGTCTCGCAATCGATGGACAGTGGTTGCCATTTGCCATTACGGGGCATTGCTCCTATTTTCGGAAATTAACTACCATATAGCATTTAGTGGTATCTATATACTAATTACAGGGATGCTGTTAACATCCAGCTCGCTGATACTGAGCCCAACGCAGGGAGCGCTTTCCCTCATTCCGATCGCTCTTTGCATCGATAGCCGTGTTCCCATCCCATTTGGATCCAGTCTAATAATCCTCATCGGCCTTCATTTCGCAATCGTTCTATTCAGGAGCCAGATTCAACGGGAGACTGACGGCCTCGCTATCGTAACCGCTCTTTTCGCCAACCTAGTAATCCATCTTGGGTACTCGCTTTTCGCCCGAGTATACATTGGAACGGTCAGTATCGATCCGATGCTGATAAGCGCGAATGTGCTTTGCAGCAGTATGGTTGTCGCCCTGCTTTATACCCTATACTCTCGAACCGTCGTTGATATTCTTAGAATATTCGGGGTCAACGTAAATCAGGAACCTCGACGCAAACGATGAATCCAGAGAACACCAAAAAGTACCAGTCGCGGCTTTGGATCTTCTACGGATTGCTGATTGTCTTCATGTCCATACTCTACGGTGGCCTTTTCTATCGGCAACTTGTTGAGTCGGAGTCTCACACAAACAGAGAGAAGATACAAAACCAGCGGCGAATTCTCACCCCGGGGCCTCGAGGCAACCTGCTAGACCGCGAAGGCCGAGTGCTGGTCGCCAATCGATCAAAATTTTCGGCCGTCGTTTTTCTTTCAGACGATCTCGTTCAGAGTGCATTTCACAACCATTACCGAAGTCTAGTAAGGGATTACCGCGAGCGTAAAGAGACGATCGAAAGCTACTCGCAACTTCGCATACATTCGCGGGCAATGGTACTCCAGAGCTATCTTTCCGAGGTAAACCGGTTGATCGGGCGTCAGTTGGAAGTCGATGCCAACGACATATCGCGACACCTGTATGTCAATCCGCTGCTCCCCTATCCTCTAGTAGAAAACCTCGCGGCCTCGGAATTCGCCGTTCTATTGGAATCGATCCCTGTTGAATCCCCAGTTCAGGTCTATGTATCCAATATGCGGCACTATCCTTACGAAAACGCCGCGGGCCATGCTCTTGGATACGTGGGGCAAAGCCCTCTCGAGGTCGAAAACGAAATGCCCGGAAACGATCTCAAGACTTTCGCTACCAAAGGAACCTATGGAAGAAATGGCGTAGAAAAGCAATTCGACCAGGTATTACAAGGAAAGACCGGGGCCGAAATCTGGGTGGTCGATCCAAGCGGCTATCAAGTTGAACCCGTCAAGCAAACCTATCCGGAAAAAGGCAGAGATATCACATTGTCTATCGATATTGATCTGCAACTAGCTGGAGAATCTGGATACGATCTCTATCAGGACAAAGGAGCGCTCGTCGCCATCGACATAAATCGCATGGAGATTCTCGCTATGCTGAGCAAACCCGACTACGATCTAAACGCCACCTCCCCTTTTATCTCCAATCGAGTATTCGCCGAAATTAGCGATCACAAGGCCTGGGAGAACAAGGCCATTCGCGGCCTTTATCCTCCAGGATCGCCGTTTAAGCTTATCACAGCTATTGCTGGCCTGAAGGCAGGCAAAATAGACGCATCCACAATTTTCGAATGCGACGGGTTTCACCAAGTCGGTGGACGTAGATTCCCTTGTATGGGCCGCCATGGAGATATCGATCTTAGAACAGCCATCGAGAAGAGCTGTAACGAGTATTTCTATCGGGTAGGCTTGGCAACCGGAGTAAATAACCTGAGTAGGGAAGCCATCTACATGCGACTTAACGCCCCTACGTACGTCGACTTACCCAATGAGACAGGAAGTATGCTAACGCCTACAAGAGACTGGAAGAAGGCTCGTACGGGCGAGCCTTGGTATCCAGGAGACACCGCTAATATGTCAATCGGACAAGGTGCCCTAACAGTTACGCCACTTCAGATGGCCCTCCTAGTTGCCTCCATTGCAAAGAACCAAGTCTATTCTCATCCTACTATTTTGAAGCAAACCACCGCACAGCTAGTGCGTCGACCTCCGCCTAAACCTCTCGGCCTGCCGGAGAAAGTGCACCAGGCGATTATCGAGGGGATGGATCGCGTCGTAAGTTCTACGGGCACCGCTAGAGCCGCCATGGTCAAGGGAGTTTCCGTCGCCGGTAAAACCGGTACCGCCCAGATAAACAAAGCGGAAGGGAACTTGGAGCTAGCCTGGTTCATCGGTTTCGCACCGGTGGAAGATCCGAAAATCGCCATTGCCGCAATCGTAGAGGGCCAAGAACTGAATCAAAGTTTCGGCGGAGGACGTCATGCAGCCCCCATAGCTCGCTACGTACTAGAAGCTTACTTCAAAAAGCATCCTAATTATTTGGATACATCTAAGGAAACGACTACAGCAAGCGCCTCGCTTCCCTGAAAACGATTCGAGGAGCGCTTCATGACTACTTGGGGCCAAATCAAAGGGGCTGGAGCTCGGAAATCGCTTTATCGTGCCGACCGGCAGAATCCTCGGATATGTCTGCTTTGGTGCGTTCACTTTTACTTTTCGGCGTAAACCGATCCTCCCGTAACATCGGTTGACAGCAAATCGCTGGTTAGTTGGATGCGCGTAAAGACTCAACGCGTAGCCTTCGCTAAACAATAGGCTAGAGTCGTCTTTCTAACCTGGGGAAGATCTTCGATTAGCGTGTATCCGCCAGCGGCCAAACAAATGAGTATATTGTCGATAACCTCGTCTTTACCCATAACTCGACTTCCGGTTAGTGATTTCAAGCGATGAAATACCTAGCTAGATGAAATCATGACTGCAGCGGGAAGGAATTCGCTCATTATTTTTCCCATGCTGCTCGCCGCTGACAACAATTGCGTAATCAGAGAAGATAAAACATCGGCCGTTTCCCAGGGGAATTTACAACTCTATCCATCATTTGAACCCCATTTTTCTAAAATTCTTCCTCAAGCGTGGAATAGCTCGACTGCCACCTCTAGCACCTCATCCACAATTTTCTGGTTTTCGTCCACCAAATTTCGAAACAAATCATAGCTAAGTTTATAGCTACCAATACCATGAGCAAAATTGTCGATCATACATAGGGACGTGACGGATATTCCACTCTCCAAGAGTAAATCGCATTCGTTGGCAAAAGTCATCCCGACAACGTCGCATCCCCATTTTTGCAGAATTCTTACTTCAGCCTTAGTCTCGAAACGCGGGCCCCTCGTTTGAGCATAGATCCTATCTTTCACGATTTGGCGAGACAAGCTAGGCTCAAGTCTATCCAGTAGACGGTTGTCGATACTCGGAGCAAACGCGCTCTGAGCATCGTCGATGAAAGTGATGGGGGCGAAACTAACGTAGTCGGAGCACGAGACTAGGCTCCCCGGGAGAAGATCCTCATCCAATGAACCCACGGAATTCAGGGAAAGGGTGGTCTCGACACCCTTCTTCTTGAGCAAGTGGGCATAACCGCGATAATTCGTTCGATGGGGGGGCAGAGGATGGCGGAAACCATGGCGATTGATGACCACAATGCCATTAGCTTCCTTAAAATCAATTTCGCCATAGGGAGTCGAAGTGACCTGCAGTTCCATGTTATCGAATATACCAGAACGGGCGATGCTCGTTCCGCTGATAATCCCCACTTTCATCATTCCGATCAAATGCGCTACTCACCCGAAATCAATACCCTTCACAGCACTAGCTTGCGTAATTCTACACTGAGAGCTCAATAACTTACCCTATGGGCCGATAAGAAACAGATCCATCATGAATTGTTCTATCCCCTCGACAGTTTCTGCAAACCAACAAGATGCATAGCATTGCCTAAAGTTTTTTTGGGGGCAACCAATCTTGCTTCTAGCGAGGATTCTGGAAAAACGTCCCTTACAAAGGGCCTGTAAAACCAACCTCGAGCAAGGTAAGCAAAGCCGTAACTGACTCGCCCCGAGCTTCTATAGATAGTTCCCGATCTCACGCCCCTGCAAAGCTGCCGCGGTGCATGCCTAGCGGCCACAGTCCTAGCTCTTTTCTATTGATTCAGCCTTTAGAGTCACTACCTTCTACGGCTCTGACAGCCTCGTGGTGTAATGGTAGCACTAAGGATTCTGGTTCCTTCTGTCGGGGTTCGAGTCCCTGCGAGGCTGCCAAGCTGAGACAGGAAGAGGAGTTTGAGGAGAGAGCACCAGCAGGAGGACGATAGTCCCGAGCAGAGCGAGCCGCCAAAGCCTGCGAGCGTCACGTCTGTTCTGCCCTAGTCACGGTAATCCATAGCTACAAAGATTGAAAGAACCCAAGTGGAGTCTGGCATCGAGGATGCTGTTGCCCCTCAATCGCCAAAGCAGCCATTCTCAACCGCCACCGTCTCCCACTCTCCGCTCCGGCAAACTGCTGGTACTTGAGTGCCCGTAGCGATCAACTGCATGTTTTCGTCGAGCATTTCCCAAAACCGTTCGCGCCGGACTGTATCCAATTCAGCAAACGCATCGTCAGCCAAAGCTACAGGCAGCAATCCCTTTCGTTCGCTCCAGTATTGAATGATCGCTAACGAGAGGGCCAATGTTATCGACCTTTGTTGACCCTCAGAGGCGTAGTCGCTAGCGGGTAAGCCGTTAACAAACAGTCCGTAGTCATCTCGATGAGGTCCTTGACTAGTAGATTGCAAATAGCGATCCCGCTTCCGATTCCTATTCAAAGTTTCTAGGAAATCCCCCTCTTTCTCCATTTCAGAGCTAAAAGCATACTCGATTCCCATCTTCTCCGATTTGCCAGACAAATTTTCGTAGATCGGCTCCGCTATTTGCAGTAGTTCGGACACGACTTTATTTCTAGAGCGGTAGATTTTCAAAGCCGGACGATCCATTTGCATCTCGAATGCCCCAACGACCGAATCTCTCTCTTCTGATCGCATTAATGCATTCCTCTCTTGCACTAGTTTTTGATATTGCTGCAAGGAAGCAAAGTAATCGCGATCGATTCCGCAAATAAAGGTATCAAAATAACGTCTACGTCCTCCAGGAGCTCCCTTGGTTAGTTGTAAATCGTTGGATGACAAAACGACCGTTGGAAATCTCCCGACGAAATCGGACAACCGTCTTACGGGCTTGGAATCCAATTTTACCTCTTTTCCAGATCTCTTGATACGAACGTCGACAACGGATTCCCCTTCCCGCTCACACTCAATCTCGAAACGCGCCTCAGATTGCTCTCTATCCGGGCCAATGATAATCCTATTCTCATGCGTGCGAAACGGCCTCAAAGCAGTCGCCAGACTCAAAGCTTCTAAGAAATTCGTCTTCCCCTGGCCGTTCGCGCCATGCAGAAACACTCTTCGGGAATCCAGATCGATCCGAGCATGACTTATGTTACGATAGTTTACGAGACTGACTCTTCGGAAGTTCACTTAATAAGCTATATTAGTATCCAAGTTTTGGATTTCCTCCTAATGGGCTCGGGTTTGCAGAATTTGGATCAAGTGTGTCGGCCTGGTAGAATTTATGGGCCTGAGTGCCCGCTCTAAAAGGGGATCCGCTTTTCTTAACGAAACTGGTTATCCGATTAAGGATGTCGGTATTCGAATGCTGAGACCACTCGGGATGAAGCCAAACTGGTCTTCCATCGATTTGATCAGACAGGAAAGCCACCCATTCGTCGATCGCTCCATCATTGTCTATAATCAACTTAAACTCGTCAGCGTTTTCCAAGGAGCTTTGGACCGGCACGGCTTCGCGCTTCGGACTTAAGGTAACCCAATCCCATTCGCCCGAAATTTCCCGGCATCCGGAGGTTTCCAAATGTCGTAACAAACCCAATTTACCCAATTCGGCTGTCAAGCTTTCAAGATCGTGCATCACGGGTTCGCCACCTGTTACCACTACCAACTCGGGCTCTGCAGCTGCCGCCAATTTCGCCAGCGTTTCCGCCTCTAATTTGTCGACTCGCTCCGGAACGTAGTCTCGATGCCAGGTTCCAGCTGAATCGCACCAAGGACAATGAACCGGGCAACCAAAAAGGCGTATGAAAAACGCTGATTTACCAAGATGAACGCCTTCCCCCTGCCAGGAGTAAAAGGTTTCGTAAATAGGATAGCCCATTAGATCCGTTCTTGAATTCCCTTTGGAGCGAAAGTCGCACTATTCCTAGAATCTTCTATAACGGTTACCGAGAGCAGATAGGCACGATCAGCCGTAAGTTCACGTATCATAGGGTCTACTACATCATACAAGTGCGTAGCCAAGCCCTCACTCGAACATTCATCAACAATGTAGGGCTTGAAGACAATCCTTCCCGCTTGATCGCTCAAACTAGTGCATTGCTCCAGCATCGGGTCATCCCGATTGAAAACACAAGCGTGATCTAGGTTCTCCGAAATCCAGTCGCGTAAAGGCTTCAGTTTCCCGAAATCCACAACAAACCCGCACTCGTCTAAGCACTGGCATCCAAAAGTGAAGGTAAAGCTCCAATTGTGGCCGTGAATTTGCCGGCAATGCCCTTCATGCTTGTGCTGCCTGTGGGCAAAAGGGATATCCGAGTAAGTTTTCTGGCAAGTGAACATCGACTTTATGTTGTCAAACGCCAGCCCGCATTGACAAGCGTTTCGAGCTCGGGAGCGTCCGCTTCATATTCCGTTGGATCCTCCACTCCCGCCAAATAGAAGGCTTCCCGCCGCTCAATACACGTACCGCACCTCCCACAATGGAGATCGCCCCCCTTGTAGCAGGACCAGGCTTCGCCCAAGGGCACTTTTAGCCTGATCCCCTCTGCCACGATCTCGGTTTTGCTCGAATCGACGAAGGGACGATACAATCGGACAGAAGCCCAATCGCATAGCTGAATGGCTCCATCCAAGGCGGAGGCGAACGATTCCCGACAATCGGGATAGATCGCATGATCACCAGAATGGGCCGCGTAGGCAACCCCTTCTGTTTCTTTGGTAATCGCCCAGGACGTCGCCAACGATATCAATATCATATTCCGATTTGGCACGACAGTCGATTTCATCGACTCCTCTTCATAATGCCCCTCTGATACCGCAAATTTCGAATCAACCAAACTACTGTGGCCAAATAAGCCAGAGATGCCACTCAAGTTCGCCACATAATGCTCGATGCCGAGCGATTGGCAAACACCTGCGGCAACCTCGATTTCCTTGCGATGCTTTTGCCCATAGTCGACGCTCAGCGCTCCCCGGATATCGATACCCAGTTCTCTCATGGAGTAGAGCATCACCGTAGAGTCGATTCCTCCCGAGTAGACAGCGACGACAGATTTGGGGTGTTTAACAGATCCTAGCGGCATCGAGGCGGGGATAGAGGGACCCCGAATTCAAGTCAAGGAGTCGTTTATAATCTCAATAGCCGTGCAAATAGGCAAAAGCTATCTGAAACACTTAGTTTAAGAATCTGAAGCAACTAAGCTAACGGGCGATCTCCGAGTGCCCATATGAAAAAGTCGAACAGGCATCCTGTCGAGCCCGGCATAGCCTGGCTAATGCCATACTATTGCGGGGCCTATACGCTGTGGCCGATTTCCCTCAGGCTGGAAGCCCATGCTGTTTCTTGCGGGCGCTTGGAGATCTTCCGCTACTAACAAAGCAATGCGTCTGGCATCGAAATTGCAGGGCCCACGATCGCCTACAGGCGACGCTCGATTTGCATATCCAATAATTCAATACTTCGATGTCAGTTGAGTGATTCGTACCCTCTGGCCTTTACCAGCCCCGGCATCCCCGGTTTCTTCCGGCATCGCCAGGATATAGTCGCCGCCAGGCAGCGAGAGATAATCGAATTTTCCCGGTGAAGAATACGTCATTTCCGGCTTGAAACGAATCAATCGAGCCGACTTTCGATTTCTTGGAATCAGCAATTCCCCTTTGGCACTAGCTATCAAGGTTCTTCCAGTCGGCGAAATAATCAAACTCGCCAAGGATGTAAGTTCTCGAACCACCGTTTCGACCTTCATAACCTCCGTGAAGTTGCGGCTGTTTACCTTGAACACGGATCCACGCGAAGCGCCTTGCAGATGATTGGCCAGAAAATAGACGGCATCCTCCTGCTGATGATAAGAAAT
>DKNL01000182.1:5074-7039 GCA_002474325.1 Opitutales bacterium UBA7389 | reverse complement strand
CCAGCTCAGAAATCCTTTAACCCAGCGGCTTTCAAGGCTACTGAGGAAAAATACGAGTGCAACAGTGCCAGCGACCACTGAAAAAGCGATGGATGTCATAAACTAATTAATAATCATTCCACCATGCGGCGGCGGTTACAAGCGATTCGAAGTTGATTTTTATCGAAACAGGTGTGATTTTTGCTAGCCCATGCAATCCCAGATGAATCGCAGACGCTTCCTCAAAGGCTTGGGGTTCAGTCTCGCCCTACCAATGCTGGAGTCGTTCAAAACGCCGATCGCACTGGCCGCTTCCGCATCGGCATCCAGCCAAGCGAAACGATTGGTCTGTATCGGCACTTACCTAGGATTTCACCAGTCCCACTTTTTTCCGAAGCAAACAGGCAAGACCTATGAGTTGCCCTATGTGCTTGAACCCTTAGGCCCATTCCGAGATCAGTTTTCGATTTTCTCAGGACTGGATCACCGTGGACGAAATGGGCATGAAGGCTGGAAAGCATGGATGAGCGGATACGCTTCGGGTTCCGTATCAATGGATCAAATGGTTGCCGCCCATGTCGGTGATAGGACTCGCTACGCATCCCTGCAAGTGACGTGCGGCTCGCCCCCGGATGATGCTCGCGTCAGCTATACTAAAGAGGGGCTGGCATTACCGATGGTCGGCAGGCCCAGTGTTCTGTACCAAACGTTATTTCGTTCCGATAGCGACAAGTCGAGAATCGAGTATGTGCTTAAAGGAAATGCCAGCGTGCTAGATGGCGTTTTGGAAGAGGCCAAGTCCATCCAGCGGCAAGTCTCCAAGCGCGACCAACGAAAGCTCGATGAGTACCTCACTTCTTTAAGAGAGGTAGAGAAACGGCTTCAAAAGCAAGAGGCTTGGCTCGATATCCCGTATCCTAAATCGGATTACAAATTACCTCCATTCGATCCAATTTCGCCGGAGCAATCTCTTGATTGCGAGACTATCATGTACGATCTTATGGCCCTTGCCCTAACCACGGACTCCACACGCGTATTGACCTTTATGGTACCCGGATGGAGCCAAGTGTTCGAAATCGATGGTAAGCGGTTAAGTACCGGTTACCATGGCCTTTCTCACCACGGAAACGAAGCGAAGAAGATCGCGGAGTACAGCCTGGTAGGAAGAGAACACGTAAAACGCTTTGGGCACTTTCTGGACAAACTGACGACCCATCAAGATGCTCATGGCCAATCGCTCCTGGACTCGACAATCATCGTATATGGAAGCGGTATGGGAGATTCTAATACGCATGACAATAGCAACCTGCCAACTTTAGTTGCGGGAGGAGGACTCCAGCATGGCCATCACCGGGCTCATGATCGGGCATCGCCCCATCCTCGCATCTTGGGAGACTTGTACATAAGCTTGATGCAGTGTCTCGGCTTAGACATCGGTCGATTTGCTGGCGCGACCAACAATCTGAACGAGTGGGTTTCCTAGGCGCTTATGAAGGCTTTCCTTTGGGGTAGTTTTGTTTTCTTCCGTTGCCTCCTTCTGGGGAATGGGGACCTATCCCACGATGCCGCTTCATTTTTCGAGAGACATTGTTTTGAATGCCATGCCGGCGATGAGAATCTCATCGAAGGGGAAGTGAATCTCGAAACAGCGATCTTAGACTGGTCCGCCTCAGAAACGACCGATTTCTGGACACGGGTTTACGAAGTTGTGCACACCAGCTATATGCCTCCGCGGGATGCGAGATCCTTTCCCAGCACTGGCGAGCGTGAGGACCTGCTTACTTTGCTCAGTGCAGAATTGGCCCAACATGTGCCCGCTGGAGGGACCCTACCGCGGCGCCTTAACAAGGTGGAATACGAGAACACCATCCGGACCCTATTCAATGACCCCGAATTTAGCGTCCCCCCTTCTTTTCCCTCTGATGAATCCGAGGAAGGATTCGACAACGTTGCCTCCGGCTTGATTCTTTCGCCTTCTCTGCTGGC
>DKNL01000182.1:0-4696 GCA_002474325.1 Opitutales bacterium UBA7389 | reverse complement strand
TCACCCTCGCCGAAGCCGAGTCGCACAGCTATAGCGTCCGACCCAAGGAACTAGCCACAGCCGAGGGTGCCGGGGCCGCTTTCGCTGAGAATGCCTACCGGCTGGTTTCATCTAGAAACATGGCCAGCGCCGCGGGTTGGACAACTCTTTTTGAAGTGCCTGTGAGTGGGGTCTACAATGTGGAACTCGATGCCCGAATTTTCCAGACAGAACACATGTTCTACGAAAAGCGCGAGACTCCTTTTCGCTTGGAAGTCTACGCCCGGCAAAACAGCGAGCAAAAGTATGATTTGTTCGAAAATCTCAGAAAGTTAGACGCTTTCGACGTTCCCGTATCAGAGGATCAAGCAAGTACTCATGAGCTCGAGGCGGAACTCTATCGAGGCGAAGTGCTTGGTTTTCGTTGGGCGGATGGGCCGATCTTTTCCGATCCAGGGAAGCGAGAAGTTTCTCATGATTTCATCGATGACCGTCTCTTGAGTGATCGTTCGTTTTACGCGGCCGCCATAAAGCTGAACGGTGGCAAACGAGGCTCTACCCAGATCGAGTTCTACGAGGCAATTCGGGACTTGATGGAGAGCGGCACGCTTGACTTGAGCGACCCACAGTTGGACCGCCAGCCGGAAGTTTACGGAGGCGGTCTGAAAAATGGCCCGCACAATTGGAGCAAGACCTATGCTCAGGAGGACATGCATCGTCTTGGACCCGGACTGGATATTCTCGGAGTTTCTATTAAGGGGCCTCACAACGTCATACCAGACCAGTTGACTCGCGAGCGGTTAGTCCGATCCAAAGCCTTCCTAGGACCAAGACCCGATGGGATCGACGATATCGAGTTTGGCGAACAAATCTTAAGACGCTTTTTGCCTGCAGCCTTTAGAAGACCGGTAACGGACGACCAATTGAATGACTACCTAGCGGTTGTTCGGATGCACTTGGAAGAATTTCCAAATAAGCGGGTCGAGGAGGGTCTGCATCTGGCGATCAGGAAGGCCCTCATCTCTCCTCGGTTCCTGTTCCGTGGCTTAAAGCCCGGAAAATTGGATGACTGGGATCTCGCCAGCCGATTGAGCTACTTCCTCACTAGCAGGCCACCCGATGATAGGCTTCTCACCCTCGCCCAGTGTGGGGAATTATCCGACAAATCAGTCCTGGAGAACGAAGTTCGGCGATTACTCGCGAAACCGGAGCGAAAAGAATTCGTTAGGCATTTCACGGGCCAGTGGCTAATCACGCGAAAACTCAAAGGCGTCATGCCCGATCCGAGGCTGCTAAGATTCCTCCCTCGGGATCGGTTAGCGATGATCGAGGAAACAGAACGCTTTTTCGACGAAATTCTGGTCGAGAATCACTCCCTGGATACCTTTATCAATCCCGGATTTAGTTACAGAAATCAGTTTCTCAATATAATTTACGAAACTGAAGTCAGCGGAAGAGAAATGCGACGGATAACCTTGCCCAAAGGAGGCAAGGAAGGCGGATTACTGGGACTAGCCTCTATCATGATGGCTACCGCCAATGGCGTCGACACCCACCCTGTTCATCGAGGCGTTTGGCTGCTGGAAAATGTGCTCGGGCTACCCACTCCGCCGCCGCCACCCGAAGTGCCAGCAGTAGCTCCCGATACCTCGGGAACAACCACCATGCGCGAGCAAATGTTGGCCCACCAAACGGACCCGACTTGCGCTCTTTGCCATGAGAGAATCGACCCACTAGGGTTCGTAATGGAAAATTTCGACCCAGTTGGCCGTTGGCGCGAATACTATCCAGTGTATACCGAAGAAGCAGCGGCTCCTTTAAAAGAGGAATTCTATTCCAGCGATTCCGAGGCAACGCGCTTGGGACGTCGTATCGACGCTTCTGCTACTATGCCAGATGGAACTGTCCTGAAGGACGTTACCGATCTCAAAGCCTACATACTGGATAATATGGATCTTTTCGCAGGATGCCTAACCGAAAAGCTCATGATCTACGCTACGGGACGGCCCTTGAATTTTGGAGACAAGAGGGTAGTGCGGAAACTGGCCAACGAACTGCTAGATTCCCAAGGTGGATTTCAGGATCTGGTGATCTCCTTGGTTTTGAGCGAGTCTTTTCTAACACGCTAATTAGATGTAGACAAATTCCTCTCCTGAGCAAATGTTTTGATACTGTTTTAGAAGTCTAATTCCCCTCAATGAAATCGATCTCAACTACCCTTTTTATCCTCCTAGCTTTATCGCCTGCTTTCAGAGAGCTATTCGCTCAAAAATCCGAACCTTATTATCATGAGATTCGCCCACTGTTCGAGAACGGAGAACATTTAGGACATGTCTATCGCTTCCGGAATGTGGGACTAATTCAGTGCCCTAACGGCGATTTACTGGCCTTTGTCGAAGCCCGACATGGTGTAAGCGATCACAGCGAAAAGGATGTGCTCATGCGGCGGAGCAAAGACCGCGGCATCACTTGGGGGGCCTACGAGGCAGTATGGGGTCATCTGGAAGACGACCACGCTGGCTGGAAAGACCCAGCCCCGGTAGTAGACGAAGCAACTGGAAGGCTATTCTATTTCATGAATACCAACGAGAGTGAGAAGCGGCTATTTTACATGACCTCGGATGACAACGGCTACACTTGGTCGGACCCTATCCGGGTTCCGGATAGTCTGCTTCGGCCCGAATGGAAACGCTGGCGCAATAACCCGGGACCAGCCATTCAGTTGAAAGTGGGTAAATACAAACACCGCATGCTTATACCAGGACATATCGTCACCCACGAGGATCGTCATTTCTCTGTCGTTTGGTTCAGTGACGATCACGGCGAATCCTGGCAGGTAAGCGAAACGGCGGTCCAAGGTTCCGATGAAGTAAGTATCATCGAACTAAGCGACGGTCGGGTGCTCATGAATATCCGTTCGCACGGAGAATTGGATCCCGGCTTGGACCCAGCGTATCGGAACTTCATGTACAGCGATAACGGCGGGGAATCCTGGTACGGACTCGAAACCAAGCACGACTTGCCGTGGGAGTCCGGTCATGGATCGCTGGCCAAAATGAAACACGGTAATGGCAATCTACTATTCGCTATCCATCCACTGGTCGTCAAACGCAAGGACCTAACTTGCTTTGTTAGCTACAACGAAGGTAAAACTTGGCCCTACAAAAAGCTGCTTCACGAAATCGGCGGCTACAGTTCGACCATAGTACTGGACAACTACGATATTGCCATGTCCCACAACCACGGTTTTCGGGGCGAACACGGAATCGATTTTGTTCGATTCAATTTAAGCTGGCTAACGGATGGAAAGGAGCATGCCAAGGAACCGATCCAGCTCTTGTCACAAAAGCCAGAGAGCAAAACTACCCATCGCGTGATCTGGCGGGAAGATTTCGAGCTTTCCGATCGAACCATTATCGATGGCGGAGCCACCGCTTGGAGAATATCTGAAGCTAGCGACGCTCCGATTGGCACGGCTGTCAGCAATGGCAAATTTCGAGCCAGCGATACAGGCAGGGAAATCGTCTGGAAGACCGAAGAAATCGATATCGGAACCGCTAAACGTATATCCATCGCTGTCGACGCCATCAAAATCGGCAATTTCGAAGAATCGGACTCGCTGAGAATTTACTATCGGCTCGGAGATGGAGATGAAGAGCTGATCGAATCACTAAGCTTCTCATCGGATCCGCAAGAGGATTTCGAAACGTATCGGATTCGCAAACACGATCTGAATACTTTAGGACATCAACAGGCGCAGGTCATTATCCGCTCTCGGATTAACGGAGACAACAAGGTACTGTATTGGGATCGAATAGAAGTAGCTCGAGCCGAATAGGAGCAATAGAAATCTTTGTTATCTATCGCCGCAGATGGATTTCCCTGAAAAGTTCCTACTCACTGTTTTCTTTCTTTTTTCCAAATTTTCTAAACGCACGCCAGCTAGTTGGATCTATTGAAATCTTTCCAGACGATATTCAATCGAAGGCTTCCTGCCTGAGCAAGGATTAGGAGAAAGGCCAAGCAAAATACAAGAAACTTGCAATCAATTTTTTGATACGTTTTCAATATCGCAAGCTTTGCTATATCATTACTGTGGGCGCTCTGGAGATATGTAGAAAGGAAAAGGTTAATCCGCGTTTTTTACCAGCCTGTCATCGCACATCAAAACTGCAATCTCACCAAAGATTCACCTTTCATGAAGCTCCTCCGGACCTCGCTCGCCGCCAACGAGTATCGATCCGCCCTAGGCCAGATGCTAAAGAGGTTAGTCTAGTTCCTCGAACAGTCGGATCGAGTTCTTGAGACCAGACGACCAGTTCTGAAACTCGCTGTTGTTGATTAGCAATTGGGCCCCCTGAGCACGGCGCTTCTTCATTTCCTCTATCGGCAGCGTCGGTCCGCCAAAGGCCTTACCATGTTTCTTGCAAGCCGCAGCTACGATTTCCCAGCCTTCATCCAAAGTCATTTCTCCACTCTGCCTGAAGCGCAGGCCAAGATCGCCCGGTCCAACAAAGATCAAGTCCACGCCCTCGGTCGCCGCGATCGCCTCCGCATTACGCACGCCTTCAGGCGTCTCGATTTGAACGGCCAAGAAAGTCTCTCGATTGGCCCACGCGACATACTTATCTACGTCATGAATATTGAAGTCCGAATCCAAGCCCGCGTTGTCTAAGCCCCTATCGCCAATCGGCGGAAACTTGACCGCATCCACAAG
>DKNL01000045.1:781-10955 GCA_002474325.1 Opitutales bacterium UBA7389 | reverse complement strand
CGCTCCGCCATTAGGGAAACGCTTCACCACGAGATACACGTCATCGAAACGGCAACGATATAGCTGATTTCGCCCTCCTTGGATCAACCCTTCATCTGAGAACCGATCAACGGTTTCCGGCAGCTCTTCTAGCCACGTTCGCAGAGCGGGTTTGTCGTATCTATCGGCAATCTGCATTTTCAATGACATGGACTAGGCCAAAAATAGGTCTTAGGAAATAAAGCGAGTTGCGGAATATCAGCAGATCCCGATTGAGGGAAATTTCGGATAAAACTCGGGAGAAACGAGATGGAATATAAATTTCCGCAGTTGTAACAAATTGCAAGCGGTTCGTCCATCTTCATTCGAATTTGGCCACAACACATCTGAGATTGCCCTCGAGGGACCAACCAGCATCATTCGCCCCTCAAATGTTAAACGACATAAAGACATTCTACGCCCTCATCCGTCCTTACCAGGGCAAGATTTGGCTTTCCGCGGTTTTCGGATCCGTTGGAGGTGCCCTAACTGGAGCAGGGCTGACCAATGGGGTAGAGCGTCTGTTTTCCAACGTATTCAGCGATGACCGATCGCTATCACTCAACGAAATCATGCTGGTCGCGGCGATCTTCCCGCTGCTATTCCTCATCATCGGAGTGTCTAATTTTCTAGGAGCCTACCTGCTCCACTCGGCCGGGCTAGCAGCTATTCGGGATCTTCGAATTCGGGTTTTCGATCGTCTTCAATTGCTTTCCTTCGCCTATTTTCAAAACAAGGCCAGCGGAGACCTGATCGCCCGGATCACCGGTGATACGCAGATGCTTCAGATCACCCTAAACTATGTGGCTCGTAAATTCATCACCCAGCCTGCAACGATTATCGGAGCTCTTTACTTCCTGGGCCTCAAAGCCGTTCAAAATGACGGCGTGTTAGAAATCTACCTTTGCCTGGCCGCCCTGCCTATTGTAGTCTTCCCCATTCGCCATTTCAGCCGAAAACTCTCTCGCAGGGCGATCAAACAACAGGAGGAGTTTGGCAGTCTGACGCAGAATATAGCCCAGAATTTGAGTGCGGCTAGAGAGGTTCGGGCTTTCAATCTAGAGAAGCGGGAATCGACCCGCTTTCGCGATCGGGCAGCCCATCTTTACCAGTCCCAAATGAAAGTCGTGAAATACGGGTTTGCACTCCCGCCTGTGATCGAAACCATTTCCTCCATAGGACTATCGATCGCCTTCGTAATCGGCTATTTCCAAGGCGTGGCAGGAGGAGTCTTCACTGGGGTCTTTCTGGCCCTCTATTTTCTCTACACCGCGGTTAAAAGCCTAGGGATGTTCGCAGCCGAACTATCGAAGGGAGCAGCCGCCCTAAAACGAGTGGAGGAAATCCTGAATCAGCCGATCGAGGTAGTTGAAGACCCAAAAGCTAAACCGTTTGGGTCCGCCAATGGGGATATACGATTCGAGCAGGTGGATTTCGCTTACGACTCGTCTCCCGCCGTTCTGCAAACTGTAAGCGCCCGGATCTCAGGCGGTTCCACCTGCGCTTTGGTCGGCCCCAGCGGATCGGGAAAAAGCACCTTTGTAAATCTAGTCCCCCGATTCTTCGACGTCGCCAAGGGATCGATCTCCGTCGACGGCAGAGATCTACGTTCGATACCTCTAAAAGATCTTCGCCAGCAAATCGCTATCGTCTCTCAGGATCCCGTTCTCTTCGACGACACCGTGATGGAGAATATACGACTAGGTCGCCAAGATGCTACCGACGAGGAGGTGAAAGCTGCGGCTAAAGATGCCTTCGCCGATGAGTTCATACAATCACTAGATCATGGATACGACGAAATCGTTGGCGAACGCGGAGCAAGACTCTCAGGTGGGCAACGCCAGCGTCTGGCAATCGCCAGGGCCTTTCTTCGAACGGCCCCGATACTAATCCTCGACGAAGCCACCTCAGCTCTGGATTCCGAAAGCGAGGAAAAGATCCAGCAGGCGCTCAGCAAGCTAATGATCGGTAAAACAGTTCTCATCATCGCTCATAGATTCAGCACAATCGTATCTGCCCAGCAAATACTTGTTTTCGAGAACGGCCAAATTGTAGATTCAGGATCTCATGAGAAACTACTGACCCGTTGTGAACTATACAAACGTCTCTTTCAAAGGCAAAGCTAATAAGGTCATTCGCTAATCTGACCCAATTTGAAATCACGTTTCCATGCATGAAACTACTTTCCCGTGCCCCTCTTTCCCAATTCGAGGATGACCACGTTTTCACCGTGAATATCCCCTGGAACTTTGTCGGGAAGGACTTCCGGCAGAACAGGTGGAATTTCGTTTCTCGTGGATCCAAGACCCATCGGACGATCGACCGGGAAACAGACTGCTCCGAAGAGTTTTGAAGGAAGAATAAGCGGGGCCGTCGCAACCATACTAGCAGCGACCGATCGGTTGAAAAATTGGTGGCGATTCGTAGGATGGAGATAGAAATGAGCAATTACAGCCTTATCGCAAGAGCATTACTCCACCCGTCTATGGAGGGTTTCCATTCTAAGAGCTCGAAGCGGGATCTAGAAGACAAAGGTTGCCGCCTTTAAACTTAATCCCAGTATCCTTCTACTGCCTCAAATGACATTGAAAGACCATCTAACAAATCTTCTCTGTATTCCGTTGCTAGGGACGCTCTTAATTTCCTGCCAAACAACGGAATCCCTAGATAGCGATACGTATATTTTCTTGGATCGATCCGAAACCTTGTTTGTTAAGTTCAGGCACTCAGTTGGTCCTGAATACCAACTAAACTATCCGGATATCGCCGACAATATGGAACGAATGCGGCGGCTGGACTTCGAGATTGTCATGGAAGAACTGCTACAAGCAGCTCAATTACCAATGAACGTTCGGATTTTAAGCAGACGCGAAGAACCAGGAGACGGACCGCTATTAAATATTTTCGCTATTCGTTTCGAACAGGAAAAATCGAGCCACCTCATTGCTACTCTGGAAGCCAAGCTCTCCAAGTACGGCGAGCTGAATACGTTGGGAACCTATCACGAACGACAGGTTCCCCCACCCATGATGAGCCGCGATCAACTGGATCGGGCATTTCGCGATACGCTACGAGAGCCCTTGCGCAAAATCATCAACGACCTCGTCGCGCATTTCAAAACCCCCGAGGAACGCGAGATGGTGAATGCCCCCCTGAGAGAATCGACCGGAAACTAGAGAAAATCTACTAGGTTTTCGTATTCATAATTTGGTCACTATATCGCAAGTGACCGAGTTCGCCAGAAAACAGTCTTCATGAGCCTTGTGATGCATGGCTTCTAAAGTTGCCCGATCCGGCTCGTTGCCTTCTGCAAACACGATCTGAGGATGCAAGTCGACCTTGGCTATTACGAATTTGCCTTGCTCGTTCTTCGCCAAGTGACCCACGGCCTCATCAATGTAGCTTTCCACCACAATCTTCTTAAACGATGCGATCGCTAGAAATGTCAGCATGTGGCAGCTCGAAAGCGAAGCCACAAAAGCCTGCTCGGGATCCACTTTAGATGCATCGCCCAGAAACTGAGTGGCAGCGGACACTTCGATGGACAAGCCATTTTCAAAGGTCCAAGAGTGATTGCGGGAATAGGTCTTGTATCCAAAATCAAGGCCGTTTCGCTCCCAGCGAAGAATTGCTTTATGTTCCGACATAGAATGTGCAATCTTCATCAATTCGACGCATTGGGCAAGCGTTACCTCCGCTGGAGTTGACACATTATCAACACCTCTACGCTAAAAACTCTGCTGATCTACCTCAAGATCGAGTAGTAATATTCTACATTGTCCACGTACTGAATTGTTTCCTGCGAATATCGACCGGTAACCTGAGGTAGGCCTTGTTTAATGCAGCCCCAACTTCGCCCTATGCATAAGTCTTGCTCTCTCACCACCTTTTGAGCGCGGACGATATTTCCCGTACCCGCGTTGTAGGAAGCAAGCATCAGCCTCAATTTCTCCTGCCAGCTCCTCCTCTCAGTCCAAAAATCGAAGCACTCTAGATTATAGCGAATGCCCGCGTGAATATTCGATCTTGGGTCATAGGGTGCCGGAGGCAGACCGATCTCTCGAGCAATTTCCTTATAGGTGCCGGGCATCAATTGCATCAATCCCATCGCTCCCGCCGAGCTTTTCGCATTCGGCTCCAAGCGGCTTTCTTGAATGCTCTGGGCCTTGAACCACTTCCAAGACATACGACCGAAATAAGTGCGCGTGTACTTCCGGAAATAACCGTCGTATCGGCGACTCAGGTCTCGAGTGAGATGCTGGTCCTGAGAAGGATTCGGTCGACTACCGTCGCTCAGGATGAGCATTTCCAACGACTGGAGAAACGGCAGAAGAAACGCCAAGCATAAAAGACAGAATACGTAGCCCCGGAATGCCATTAGATTCAGGTCACCGCATCGTGAAACTTAACAGCAAACAAACCGACAACAGAAAAAAGCCGGCAAAAATAGCCGCGGCAATATTCCCTTTCTGAATTTCTTGAACAAAATCGATGTTCTTGAAGACGTGGCGATCTACCGCCCAAAGGATCCCAACCGCCAACAAGGTGGTCAAGCAAGCGTAGAATACATTGACCAATAGCGAGAAAAAACTGCTGAAAAAGATATCCATGAACGCCAGCGTAGTTAAACTAATCATATTCCTAGAAAATGAACGACTCCAATTGGCAAGACAAGGGTGAACGTCTCACTCTACGAAGCGTCACTCACGACAAAAGGCAGGGCTGACCATCCCTAATCAGCCGCGTTGAGTCGATCTATTTGGCCGCTCACGAATAAGCAGCCCTTGGTCATCACGGATAATTGACTTGATAGTCGCTTCCTAAATGAAGTTCGCCCCAACTATTTCTCAAAATTTTTCCAATACTTAGCGAGCCAGGCACCAACCATCCACGACCAGGTCGCTGCCAGTCACAAAAAAGACGATTCGTCTCTGGCCCAAAACGCCGCCGCGGCGGCAACCTATTACGCTCGGCCTTGGCGTTCGATCAACCGCGGCGCCGAGGCCCTCGCGTTTTCCCCTCCCTCGGTAAGTCGTCGGCCCGTCGCATGCCCTAGATCACCTAAACCACCTGTAATAATCGCCAACTTGTCATTGAGTCTACCCATGACGATACATCTTTATCATGGTACGCAAATCCTGTCGGGAAAATCTTTTGTAGGCTGTCTTGATAGTCGGGATTATCGTATTTCAAAGTCATTCGCATTGACCCAGGGCTTCAAGCCCATCTAGCTTTGCTTAGATTCAACTCTATATTGACGCTCGAAATCGACTTCACCCAAAACAATTTGTCTTTCAGATCGAATAATCACCCATGAAAACTACCTTAACAAAATTCGTTCTACTGTCCCTTTGGGCAGCCGCTACATCTCTTTTCGCTGATTCCCATGGAGATCACGACTGGAAACCGCTTTTCAACGGCAAAACGCTGGCTGGCTGGGGGGTCGTCCAGGGCTACGCTAATTATTATGTCGAGGACGGCGCCATTCTAGGTCGCACCGCCGAGGGCAGTCCCAATACCTTTCTCACCACCTACGAAAAATACGGCGACTTCGAATTGAAGTTCGAAGTGAAAGTAGACGAAGGCCTGAACTCCGGAGTTCAAATCCGTTCACACAGCCGCGACTTCGGCACTCGCCGCTATTTCGGAACACAGGTCGAGATCGAAACCAGCCCCGGACAGTCGGGATTCATCTACGGCGAGGGCCTCAATACTGGCTGGGTCTCCAACGAGCCCAATGAAGGAGCCAGCCACAAGTACGTGAAAAACGACGACTGGAACGAGTTTCACATCATCGCGAAAGGCGACACGATTACTACTTTCATCAACGGAAAACAGGTTACCAAGCTAAAGCTTCCGCGTAACGTCTACCGGGAGAGTCCATCCGGATCCATCGGCCTGCAGGTTCACAGTATCAAAGCCGGAACAGGCCCCTACGAGGTTCGCTGGCGTAATATCAAAATCAAGGAGCTTTAGACAACTACCTGGCCCCTGTAAGGATTATTCTACGCGATTGCGATCGCTATCGATCCGAGCACAGTCGTCTTAAATTCGGTAGCGTTCTATGAGAGCTAGCATTCTTTGTCTGGTCACCCTCGCAGCGGCACTGTGTTCGGTCGCGGCTGACAGACCCAATATCGTATTTATCCTAGCTGACGACCTTGGCTACGGAGATTTAAGTTCCTACGGGGCCACCAAAGTACAGACGCCCAACATTGATCGGCTGGCAATCGAGGGAAGGAAGTTCACCGACGCCCATTCGCCCCATCCGGTTTGCTGCCCAACTCGCTATAGTCTGCTGACCGGGCGCTATAGCTGGCGTACCTGGGCGAAGACGGCCAATGTTTGGTCAACCGACCCGATGCTGATCGACGACCATCAGTACACTCTCCCAAAAATGCTGGGCGACGCAGGCTACAAAACTGCGCTGATTGGGAAGTGGCACCTCGGCTACGGCCGACCGGGAACCCCCGGCTGGGACGACGTCAAAGGCATAGACTACAACGGGAAAATCGCTCCAGGACCTTTGGAAGCCGGATTTCACTACTACTTCGGCATTCCCCACGTCGGGCAGCAGCCTCATGTCTTTATCGAAAATCACCATGTTGTCGGCTTAACGGAAAGTTCTCCGCTCGAGCTAGTCATCGACGAACGCTGGCTCCACCGCTCCTCCTACTTCGAACGACACATGTATCCGCCCCGTCATCACTTCGATGGCGGCAAGGGAGCCAAATACCGACAACAAGACGTTGCTCTGGTTTTGACGGAGAAAGCTGTAGAATGGCTGGAGAGCACGGCCAAAAAAGCCAAAAAGCCCTTCTTTCTCTACTTCGCTCACCGCAACGTCCATGGTCCATACGCCCCCAACGAGCGGTTTAAAGGTACGAGCGAGATTGGCGTGTACGGGGACTTCCTTCTTGAGCTAGACTGGTCCATTGGGGAAATCCTCAATACCATCGATGGATTGAAACTCGCCAATGACACCCTCGTATTCTTTTCCAGTGACAACGGGGGCGTCCAAATGGGCCACAAGCCCGCCACCTTCGTCGATCACAACGGCCACATGACCAATGGCCCGCTGCGTGGCCAGAAAACGGAATCGCTGGAAGGGGGGCATCGTGTTCCGCTTCTTGCCCGCTGGCCAGGTAGGATAGAACCGGGTTCGACCTCCAACGAATTGGTCGCCCTAACCGATGTTATGGCGACCCTGGGAGAGTTGCTCGATATCCAGCTCGCTGAGGACGATGGACCTGATAGCATAAGCTTTCTAAGCGTACTATTGGGGAGAAAAGCGGAACGACCTACTCGCGAAATCCTCGTTCACGACAATTATCGGGGCGGTTATGGCATTCGCGCTGGCGACTGGAAGCTTCTCATGATTCAAGGCGGTGGAGGCATCGGTTGGAGCCCATTTGACTACGATCGCGGGCAACCCGCTGGCCAGCTCTACAATCTCAAATCCGATCTGCAGGAACGGGACAATCTATTTGAGCAACACCCTGAACGGGTCGCTCGTATGGCAGAGCTTTTGAGGACCATACGCAACACGCCCAATTCCCAAGCGGTGAGTGCCGCTAACCCGCTACCGAAATGAATAATTCTGAGCTCCTCGAATCCCTCGATTCCGTAACCACCATTCCTCCGGTCGTTTTTCGCGACGGCAAAATCGACTACGACGCCCATCAGAAGAACATGAGCTACCTACTCAACCGAAATTTTCTTAGCGACGGGCGGAAACGGGTTATTTCATTAGCTGGCACCAGCCTGATCCACCACATCGGCCACGCGGACCAGTTGAAGTTGGCCGAAGAGACTGGTAACCTTATGAAAAATGAGGGCGTGCTCATGTCCGCCATAGTACCCAATACGATCGGTGAAGCCGGTGCCCTCATCGAAAAGCAGGCAGCTCTTCCACGGCCGCCAGATGTCTATCTTATCATGACTCTTGGGGGTATCTATAGCACAGAGGGACTCTATAAAGAGCTATTGTCCTTCGCCAATCAATATGGCGAGTCCTGCGGAGCCCGGTTCCTCTACTACTATCGCCTGAAACGCGATCGCGAGCAAATCGTTCGATTGGTTAAAGATTCTCCCCATATCGCGGGTGTGAAGGTCGGTACAAATGAAAGCGACGTTCCATCGATGGTAGAGGATGTCGGTAGTGACGGAATCGTCATTTGGGGAGTAGGCGACCGCAGTACGAAAAGCGCCCAGCTCGGTTCAAGAGGGCACACGTCGGGCACCGCGATACTCTGTCCACGAGCTTGCGATGAAATTAATAATGCACAGCGTATCAAAGACTATGATACGGCCTACAATATCGAGGAGAAAATCTCGGCATTCGAGGAAATACGGTTTGAAAACGGTCGCGCCTACAACTACTCCGCCGTCATAGAAGCCATGCGCCTAAGTGGATTCGATGACATCGATCCCGGCGAAGGCGGACCTTTCAACCCATTTCCGCCTGCGGATGTTTCGAAACGTATCGCCGTCGCCATCGAGCCGATTCTCGAGTACCATTGAATCGCCAATATCGATCAATTTCATGTCAAAGCTTCTAAGCTCCATCATAACCGCAAACCATCTCATATAATTCCGTATACAATGAAAATCACCCATCGAGCCTTCTTGGCAATTGCCGCCTTACTGTCCGCTTTATCCACCCAAGCTCAAGAGCTGAAATCCGAAGACGAACAAGCCTTTCGCGATCTCTTTCCTAGCAATGCCAAAGTCGAGACCCTCGGGACGGACTTCCAATTCACCGAAGGGCCCTCATGGGTGGGTGCCGAGGACGGCTATCTGATCTTCAGCGACATACCAGCTAACAAGATTTATAAATGGAACGAAAACTTCGGATTTTCCGTTTTCCGCGTCCCAAGCCAGCAATCCAACGGAAACAATCTGGACCTGCAGGGCAGAATCGTTACCGCCGAACACTGGGGCCGTAAAGTTTCGCTGCAGAGGCAGGACGGTTTGATCGTTACGCTGCTGGACAATTACCGGGGAAACAAATTCAACTCGCCTAATGATGTCGTCGTCAAAAGCGACGGGACCATTTGGTTCACCGATCCCGATTACGGACTCCGCGATAGGCCTCGGGAATTGGAAAAGAATAACGTTTTCCGCTACGATCCACTTACATCGGACATTTCTGTGGTGGTCGATGATTTTGTTAAACCCAACGGCCTGTGCTTTTCGCCTGACGAATCCAAGCTCTACATAGCCGATTCCGGTACGCCCAAACACGTTCGCGTGTTCGATGTCCATACCGATGGGACAATCAGCGGTGGAGACGTATTCGCAGCCCTCGACCAAGGCGGGCCAGACGGCATGCGGTGCGATATGGAAGGAAACCTGTGGACCAGCTCCGGCGATGGAGCCCAAGTGTTTAGTCCCAGAGGAAAACTGCTCGCTCGCGTATTACTTCCCAAAGGAGGAGCCAATCTTTGCTTCGGCGGGCCTAAGGGCAGCACCCTCTACATCACCGCTCGAAACGCAGTCTATGCTGTCGAAACCAAAACTCGAGATGCTCACGAAAGGCGTATCGACTAATTACACACAAATTATTTTGGTCACAACATCATGAAGGTTGCCTATTTCCTTGGACTTGGCAGACTGATCCTGGCCAACTGTTCGACAAAGCCCTTTTCTTTTTTTTACATGCGCTAGTTCACTTCTGAAAAACCTTATGAGCGACCCAGTCCAAGTTCTACGCGACCACCAACCCAGTAAAGAGTTCTTCGTCGGAATCGATTCCGACGGCTGCATTTTCGATAGCATGGAGATAAAGCATAAGGAATGCTTCGCTCCCATGTTTATCAAGCATTGGAATCTCCAAGCCGTAAGCAAATACGCCCGGCAGGTATGGGAGTTCGTTAACCTCTACTCTAAGTCCCGAGGCTGCAACCGATTCCCCGCCCTCGTATCCGCCATTAAGTTCCTCGGCGAACGCCCAGAGACCCAAGCCCAGAACGTATCTATGCCTGACCTTTCCGCATTGGAAGATTGGATCTCCCGCGAGTCAAAACTCGGGAACGCAACCCTGGACGCGGAAGTCGCGGGTGGAAACGAAGGCCTCGATACGATAAAGACCTGGTCCGATGCCGTCAATGCCTCCGTCAAGGATATTGTCCACGGTGTGCCCCCCTTCCCAATG
>DKNL01000045.1:0-493 GCA_002474325.1 Opitutales bacterium UBA7389 | reverse complement strand
GATATTGTCCACGGTGTGCCCCCTTTCCCAATGGTTCGGGAAACGCTGGAGATAATCAATCAAACGGCTGATGCTATGTGCATTTCCCAGACGCCCGTCGATGCCCTCGAGCGGGAGTGGAAAGAACACGGAATCCGCAAGTTCGTATCCATCATCGCTGGGCAAGAGCGGGGAACGAAAGTCCAGCACCTGGACATGGCGGCTAAAGAGAAGTATCCCAACGAAAAGATCCTCATGATCGGCGACGCTCCCGGCGATCGCAAAGCGGCCAAAGCCAATGGTGCCCTCTTCTACCCGATTAACCCTGGATCGGAAGAAGCCTCCTGGCAACGGCTCCACGATGAGGCCCTCGATAAATTCTTTTCCGGCCAATACGCAGGCGATTACGAGAAAGAGCTCGAGGAGGCCTTCGAGGCCTGCCTTCCAGAATCGCCGCCTTGGAAATAAAACAAAACGCCTAAACCGCCCATCCCGAGCTGACTAAAGCTTCATG
>DKNL01000301.1 GCA_002474325.1 Opitutales bacterium UBA7389 | reverse complement strand
AGTATCGCCAGGATCCGTCAAAGTAGCGACCAATATTGGGCTTCCCGTTCATCTGGTTCCTCTGATGTTCGCTGAGGAGGTCGGCATCGAGTTCAGATTCATCCAATCAGGCGGCGGCTCCAAAAGGCTGGCCTCAATTCTGGGCAAGCACACCGACCTATCCATTTTTAGCTTGCTGGAGTTTATACGATACAAGGATTCCGGAATCCGCCCTCTCCTCTTTCTCTCTGAAAAGAGAGTTCAATCATTTCCAGACATCCCTACTGCCCGCGAAATAGGAGTCGATGTCGTCATGCGCGACACTAAATTGTGGATCGCACCCAAAGGAACGCCCGCAGATCGTATCAAACGGATCGATCAGGCCCTACGCCAAGCAATGTTGCATCCAGAGGTCGAGGAAAGATTCGCCAACCTTGGAATCCGCAGCCACTTTGCCGATGAGGCTGAAATGCGCATATTCCTCGAAGATATGAGAAAAAAAGTGAGCCCTCTCGTCGCCAAAGCCAGGAATCGATAAGCCAGCCCTGTTTCAAGCATGCCCCTAAACTACCGTATTCCCTATCTGGATATAATCATTAGCTTGAGCCTAATCGGCCTGGCTACGGCTGTCTTGATCGCCGCTAAAGACATTCCACCCCCGTTTTTCGATCCAATCGGGTCTGCCGCCTTTCCCAAATACACCGCTTACCTTATTATATTCCTCGCTCTGGTGATTGGCATTCGATCATTTCTGCTATCGCGATTACTAGCTCCCAGATCCAAGAGAGGCTTCAAACCTGAACCCCTTTTAGCGGCTTATACTGTAGTCGTACCCAGCCTCTACGTACTTTGCATGAATCTGGAATGGGCCAGTTTCCGGATCGCCACGACATTATTCATTTTCGCCCTAGCAGGGCTACTGTCCCGCTTTGATAAGCGCGTCTTAATCGTAAGCGCAATTATTGCTCCCGTATTCGGTTTCGGGGGACAGTACTTGCTTACCGAGGTCTTCTACATGGACCTTCCACAATAACAAAGCCGTAGAACACAAGATAGATGGAAGCGCTTGAAGCACTGCAACACGTACTCAGCCCCTATCCATTTCTCTGGATTTTCATAGGAGTGGCTGGCGGCATTTTTGTCGGGGCGATTCCTGGCTTGGGCGGAGGCATGCTCATGGCCTTAACCGTGCCACTCACATTTTCCATGGATAGCACTAATGCGGTTCTTCTGCTCATGGGCATGCATGTCGGCTCCGTAAGCGGCGGATTGATAAGCGCAACGCTATTAAAAATGCCAGGCACTCCATCGGCAATGATGACCACCTTCGATGGCTATCCAATGGCTCAACAAGGAAAGCCAGGCAAAGCTCTGAGCCTAGGAGTTGGAGCCTCACTTTTCGGAGGTCTGATTTCCGGAATCTTCCTAATTGCCCTAGCGCCTCCACTCTCTCATTTCGCTCATAAGTTCGGGCCTTGGGAATACTTCACCATGGTTCTGATGGCTCTCGTACTCATCGCGTCCATCAGTCAAGGCTCTCTTCTCAAAGGCCTCATGTCAGCCATCTTGGGCTTGTTAGCCGCTATGCCAGGATTAAATGAATCCGATGGTCAACTACGCCTTACCTTTGGATTCGAATCCATGGGGGATGGATTCAATCTTCTTCCCGTCCTCCTCGGCATATTCGTCATGAGCCAGATAATCAAAGACGCTTTGGAGATTAACAAGAAAGGAGTCGGCATCAAAATGGGCAAAGGAGAGGGAATCTTTCCGAAATTTAACGAATGGAAACAGCACCTCTTCAATATCATTCGTTCCTCTTGCATTGGCACTTGGGTCGGAATTCTTCCTGGCATCGGGGCTAGCATTTCCTCTATGGTGGCCTACGGTATTGCCAAGACCTTCAGTAAAACCCCCAGAAGGTTCGGAACAGGCCACGATGAGGGAATCGTTGCGGCCGAATCCGCGAACAACGCGAATGCTGGTGGGGCCTTGATACCGCTTATAACGATCGGTATTCCCGGAGCGCCCGTAGATGCTATTCTTCTGGGAGCCATGATCATGCATCAAGTTCAGCCGGGACCCCTTCTTTTCCAGACGAATGGTGACCTTGTCTGGTCACTAATGATCGGATACATACTGGCCAACATTATCATGTTCCTTGTCATGGTATTTTGTGCGAGGCATATCGCTAAAATTGTGAATATAAATCGAGCCTACTTAATCCCGATCATATTCGTTTTTTGCTTAATTGGGGCCTACGCATCGACAAATCGAATGTTCGATGTTTGGGTAGTCATCGGATTTGGTTTAGTCGGACTCTTCCTAGACCGAGCCCGCTTCCCCTTGGGACCCTTCGTCATTGGATACGTACTTGCCGGGATAATGGAAGCCGAGCTTCGGTCAGGATTGCAAATATCGGAAGGTTCATTCTTGCCCATGATCACGCGTCCGATTGCCGCCACTTTCACCATTGCCGCCCTCGTCTTCCTCGCATACTCCATTTTCCAAGAATGGCGGGCTCGTCGAAATCTGAAGCCCCCCGAATCGACCTTGGAATAAAGAGACTGACATGCCAACGTTGCACATAATTGGTGGCCCTCCCGCCTCCGGAAAAACGAGATTCGGGAAAGAGCTGGCTGCTCGTCTGGGGGCAGTCTTTCTCGATATCGACACGGCAACAGAGCCCGTCGTCAACGCGGGGCTTTTCTTGGCTGGTAAGAACGTAGATGACCGCGATAGTCCGGAATTCAAATCAGCGTATAGAGAACCTATATACGAAGCTCTCTTCAACACCGCCATCGTCAACCTCAGCCACATTGACGTGGTTATCGCTGGACCATTCACCAAAGAATTTCAGGATGCCAATTGGCTCGATTCGCTTGTAGTAAAAATCGGCTTCACAGCAAGAGCCTACTACATAACCGCCGACCCAAGAATCCGAAAGAAACGTCTGATGAAACGAAACAACCCTCGCGACAAAGCGAAACTAGAGGATTGGGAAAGCTACCTTCGCTACTACGGGGCAGAATCGAAGCCGCCATTCGAACACCATTTCGAAGACACCTCCCAGTGGGGTTAGCCCAGATGTTCCAGAAAGCACCTAGAACCTACAGCTTGCTCGGTTTGAGAATGGCAGGAATCGAATTGCGACCTGCTAGACAATCTCTGACTTACATCCCATTCGCTTCGCAGGACATTCACAATAGAAAGCTTACGAGATATTCGAGCTATAATTTCGTAGACACGCAGCATTGGAACCTTAGGGTTTCGCCTCCAACTTGATTGCCAAGATGTCGCACGAACTGCAGCCCAATATAGATATTAAGGAATTCCAAGCCCTTGCTTCAGAGGGGAATCTTATTCCCGTCTATGCCGATCTCATGGCCGATATAGAAACGCCCGTTACAGCGTATTCGAAACTGAAGTCCGATAGCCCTGCCTTCCTACTCGAATCTATCGAAGGTGGTGAACGCCTTTCTCGATACACATTCATCGCCTGCCGGCCTCGAAAGATTTTCACCAGCTATTGGAATCGAACTATAATCGAAGAACCCGGCAAGGAAAACATCGAAGTCGCGACGCCCAATGATCCCCTCACGCTAATCGAAGAGGAAATCGCCCAGTACAAGCCAATCGATTTTCCCGAGCTGCCCCCATTCACAGGTGGAGCCGTAGGGTACCTATCTTATGAATACATTTGCCGCGTTGAGCCGACTGTTCCGCGAGCGAAGAACAACTGCCATGAGTCTCCACTAAGCTACTACATGCTGGCCGACTCCATGGTGATTTTCGATAGAGCCAAGCAAACCATTCGGCTTCTCGTAAATGCTCGACCCGACGCCTACCAATCCGTAGAGGAAGCATATCAGGCGGCAATCGAAGAGCTTGAACACCTTCAAGCCACTTTAGAAAAGCCGAACCATGTGGAACCCGCAGCTCTTAAATCCCCTGAAGGCATCCAATTTCCCGATGGCAATTTCATTAAAGAGGATTTCGAGGATTTAGTCGAACGCTCCAAGGAATACATTCGAGCTGGCGACATCTTCCAAGTGGTCCTCAGCCAGCGATTCGAGAAAGAGTTTTCAAAAACACCCCTCGATTTGTATCGAGCACTGAGAACGGTGAATCCTTCGCCCTATATGTTTCTTCTAGAGACTGATCGATTCTCCATTGTCGGAGCATCACCTGAAGTTCATGTCAAACTAACAGACGATAAAGTTGAAATTCGCCCGATCGCGGGCACTCGCCGCCGCGGGAAAACGGAGTATGAGGATCTCGCCCTGGAAAGGGAATTACTGGCTGACGAAAAAGAGAAAGCGGAGCATTTGATGCTCATCGACTTAGCCCGCAACGACATTGGCAGAGTTTGCCAATTCGGATCCGTAACCGTACCCGATTACATGATAATCGAACGCTACTCGCATGTGATGCATATCGTGTCACAGGTAGAAGGGAAAATCGCTTCTGACCGCAACGCTTTCGACCTGATGCGGGCGACCTTCCCAGCAGGAACGGTAAGCGGGGCTCCAAAAATCCGGGCTATGCAAATCATTGCCGAGGGTGAACCGGATCAACGCGAGTTCTATGCCGGAGCGCTGGGATATTTTAGCTACAACGGAAATCTCGACTCTTGCATTACCCTACGAACCTCTATGGTCCAGAATGGAACGGTAATCATTCAAGCGGGAGCAGGCATCGTAGCTGATTCGGATCCAGAATCCGAGTACAAGGAAACGATATTCAAGGCCTCGGCTCTTTTTAAAGCCGTATCGGTGGCAGAGTCGTTCTAGCTACTTTGCTGTCGCTATTGGTATCTAGAAAAAGGCGGGGAGTTCAGTACCTACGCATCCTGGTGGATAACGAACGGGACTCTCCGCTGAATCTAGAGGAAGCTGGTAGAATCTTCGGCATTACCAGGGAACGCTTTCGACAACTTCAGAACATGGCTCTGCTCAAGATGTGACGCATCATGTTCAGCAATGAGCGCCAACTGAGTCGAGCCGAGGATAACGAAGCCAATCGCTAACGAGAATGCATACGCGTATTCCAGGAATTCTATCGAGAATCGGACCTTGCTCGGGCTCGGCTCGCTGGTTCTGGGATCGCTTGATTACGATCTCCCACGCATCTTGTATCCAGCGGGGATAAGATTGTATCCTCGTTTTAGACACGGCAGATCAGCAGCTCACGTTCAAAGAGGAGCTCGAGGGCAGCTAAGAATTGGACGCAGCGTCTCGGTTGACGACTAGGCGTCGATCGCTGTGCGAAAACCCATATTCCCCGTCGATGTATCAGGAGTATTGGAGGTACGTGCGGCCACGCGATAGCGATTACAGTAGCTGTCGTGACACAGGTACGAGCCACCTTTCATCACCCTTCCCTCGCCTGATTCCGGACCCTTGGGATTTGGCTCGTCATGAGTTAAACGCCAGGTAGGCGAAAACCAGTCTTGGCACCACTCCCAGACATTTCCTGCGACATTGTAGAGACCGTAGCCATTCGCTCTGAACGACTTAGCGGGAGCGGGCCCAACATGTCCATCCTTGGCGGAGTTGACTAGCGGGAATTGACCCTGCCAAATATTACATCTGTGTTTTCCGTCCGGCATTAGCTCGTCACCCCAAGCATATACTTTCTGCACCAGCCCGCCTCGAGCTGCCTTTTCCCACTCCGCCTCCGTTGGAAATCGCTGCCCTTTCCAGCGACAATAAGCAGCCGCGTCATTCCAACTGACGTGAACCACCGGGTAGTCCATCCGCTTCTTGATGTTCGAGCCCGGACCTTCCGGTTTCTTCCAGCAAGCCCCTTCAACGCCGTACCACCAATCGAGACCTTCAACATTGCGAGGCTTCAGACGTTTGAGAATCGATTTTGGCAGCATTATTTGAAAAACATAAGACCAGCCAAATTTTTCCGCTTCCGTAACGTAGCCAGTATCATGAATAAACGCCCCAAATTCCCCATTGGTGACACAACAGCTGGAAATCCTAAAATCGTCCACGAAAACTTCTTTAACTAGCTTTTCCCCATCTGCTTCCCAAGCTTCATCGCTATCCGAACCCATAAGGAAAGAGCCCTTTTCGATGAGAACCATGTTTTCCCGGCTCCCATAATCGGACGCTTGGCTCGAAATTGCGGGCCTAGAACCACAACAGCTAGAAGGGCTGCCGCCTTCGGGCTTAGTTGGAGTGCAACAACCTGGATTCGTCTTGGATACCATCGGGTAGAAATCGGGAAATCTAAGTAGGCAATCATCGCTATTGCTCAACCCGAATGTCAATGCATCCGCGCTAATGCTAGGGAAACCTCGTACTTTTCCGAATCTACTAAATCGCTATCGGTGTCCTTAAATGATCCGCCGCTTTATCCCTTGTGTTAATAGGGTTCCTAATAAGCTTTCTTTGGGAATTCCAGATTCCTAGGATAAGAAGAACGACTCCAATATCTTGAGGGCTCGCTCCATCTCACCCTCCTCAATGTACTCATCCACTTTGTGCGCTTGATCAATGTCCCCGGGACCAAAGACCACAGTTGGTATGCCCGCACTAGAATAGGCAACGCCATTGGTCATAAAAGCCGCTTCGCTAAAATCGGAATCGATTCCTGATTCAAGGGCACTCTTGGCTAGCGCCTGGGGAAAACAGTCCTGATTCTTGGTATTCAACGAAGGCCGCTCTAAAACCGTGGAGACGCTCGCCCCAATTTCTGTCTTGGCGATCACTTCGATTGCTTCCCGAGCCTCTTCCATTTTCTCGTAAACGCCCAACCTGCGATCTAACTCAATCGAACATTTGTCTGGAACGATATTGAAGCCGATTCCCCCGGAAATCCGCCCCACATTCAAGCTACCTCGCTCAATGGGCTCTCGATTGTCTTCCTGGGAGAGCAATTCAGCTAAGCGCTCCAGTTTCTCTACTAGTCTAGCAATTTTATAAATCGCATTCTCTCCCAATTGAGGAGTGGAGCCATGAGCAGCTTTGCCCAAGGCTTCAATCGTGTAACGACACACTCCTTTGTGCTTGGTCACTATAGCGCTTCGCGTCGGCTCTCCAGTTAGGGCACCTTGAATATCGAAACGAGACTTTAGCTCGGCTAGCTTATAGGCTCCCAACTGGGCAGCCTCTTCGTCACAGGTCGCCGCAAACACCAGGCTTCGATTTAGGTCGCCTTCCCTCTCTTTGCAACGGTCTGCTAGCAAAAGGAAGGTCGCCAAACTGGCTTTGGTATCACATGAGCCTCGGCCATACCATTTTCCCTCCCGGTATTCTAGCTTGTACGGATCTCCAACCGCCCAGCCATCCACGCCAACCGTATCCATGTGAGCTTCGACTAGAACTGAAGGCTTCTCAACCGATCCTATGTGGGCCACCAGATTGCACCTCCCGGGAAGGACCTCCTGGCGGATGAAATCGATTCCTCTTTCGGAAAGCCAACTGCTGACAAATGCCTCTAAATCCGCTTCACCAGGGCCCCCATAAACTGGATTGACGCTGGGTATCCCTACAAGTTTTGCCAATAGCTCAATATGCACGCTCACTGCTGCCTATCCCAATTCCTCGCTACTTAAAAAGCAACGGCCTTCAGTCTAAAACTACCTTTCATTCTATTTTAACCAAGTTCCGGATAGAAGTTCGATGCGGGCGATTGACAGATCTTCCAGGCCCTCTAAATTTCGTCCAATGGCCTGGAGAGTTGACCAATTCGTTGTCAAAGGAGAGATTCACAACCGAACCCCGGGATACGTCACTGGCCTCATCTGGCTAAAAGGATTGAACCGGCCTCTGGAGTTGAAGCTTCGTGGAAATTGCTATCGCGACTTGGCGGGTGCGAAACTTGTATTCGAAAATCCAAAACCGACCGAAGGCGACTATGCCGGCCTTGATGTTTTCCAGAGTGGAGTGGTCGGAGACATGACCGCTTCCAAGAAAGTTAAGATTCTGGTCGATCCCGAGGAAATCATCGGCCAATTCGCTAAAGGCAAGCACCCTTACATCATCGGAAATTGTCTCTATCTAGAATGGTTTAGCGAACGCAATGGACGAGTCCTAATTGAGACAACGGACTTTGAATGGAGTGTGTCTTTACCCACCTGGACCCTGTCCGAAACCGACGAAGTCGATCAGCGCCTGAAAAATCAACAAGCAATGTTCGACTTCATGAATAACTTGTCTCAGGCGATAGAACCTGAGAACGTGGATGAAATTCCAGCTACCGAGGAAATGAACGAATTTCAATGGGAAGCTTATCTGCAGAAGTCAGACGCACGCAGTGATATGCTCCTAGAGCTATTCGAAAAGTATGAGAGCGATCCCAATTGCGAAGAGCTGGTAGCGGAGGCGATGGGCTGGGAAATCGATAGTATTGAATATCCCAAAACTGAAGCTGAGGACTGGGAATCGCACAGTGAAAGCGGGCTTTTTCAAGAAAAGGAGGACGATCCCGAGGAATACCTTCCCAATCATCCTCTCATTTCCGATATGCTGGATATAACTTCGCGGATCTTCTTTGAAACGGAATCTAGAAAACTTCTGAACGACGAGGATAGCAACCCATGGAACCAGCTTCTATGGCATTCCCAAATGACGTTCAGCAAGCTTATCGGTGCCATGGAAGAAGTAGCCCGCGGCGTTGATCCGGAACCAGGGTTTGTTATCGCCACGTTGAAGCGAGCTCTTCATCTGGTACATATGACGATATCCACCTTGGAAGCGGCAAAATCGCTTCAAACTAAGCACGAGAAATGGCAGTTGGATATACGGCAATCCCTTTTTGGGTTACGCGAATCGATTCTCGATTTGATGCAGACCTACCGTCGCAGCGGCGCGTAAATTGAGCCTATAACGGCGAGTCCCAATTTTTCAAATGGATGCTCTAAGATAGCCCGATACCCAATCAAACTCCGGGGCATGAGCTCAAAACGAAACAGGCAGGGTTGTTTGTCCCAACCAATCGAGATGGCAACGCTCAAACTGCTGTTCGAGGACGAGCAGTCATACCCCGTTAGCTTTGAATTCGCAATAACCGTTGAAATATCCGCTCAATACCCTACTGCCTGGCCATCTTTCCTGCTTTCGGATGCACCCGCATAAACACCTGTCATCGGATCCTGACGAATCCCCTGATACCCCCCGAATAAGCCCTTGCCCGAGATCATATCGATTTGATGTCCCATTCCGGCCAATTCGGACAGGACGACTTCGCTAAATCCATTTTCTAGATACACCATTCCGCCATCAGTCATCTTGCTGGGTGATCCAAATGGCTGTGAGGAACGGACATGATTCACCCGCGGGGCATCTCCCGCCTCCTGTAAATTCATCCCGAAATCCTTCATATTGACGATAATTTGGACGTGCCCTTGTGGCTGCATGCTTCCTCCCATAACTCCAAAGGCCATCAAAGGCTTTCCACCCTCTGTCACGAATGCGGGAATAATCGTATGGAAGGGTCGTTTACCAGGCTCGTATTCATTTGCGTGACCGGATTGGAAGTTAAAAGACGCTCCCCGATTCTGAAATCCGAATCCCAACTCGGGAATGCAAACTCCCGAACCCATGCCAATAAAATTGCTCTGTATCAGCGAAACCATCATCCCACTTGAATCTGCCGTACAGAGATAAACCGTATCTCCACGTTCCAAGGCTCCAGGGCAAAAGCTTGGGGACGCTTTCTGGAAATCCATAAGGCACCTCTTCTCAGCTGCGTAGTCTTTCGAAATCAGCATTTCGACCGGTGCATCGGAAAAGTCTGGATCCGCGTAGAATTTAGCTCGATCCTCGTAGACTAGCTTTTTGGCCTCGATGAACGCGTGCAGATGCTTAGTGGATCCGAATCCGAAATCCCCAAGATCGTGCCCCTCGAGAATATTGAGTATTTGAAGAGCGGCTATTCCTTGGCCATTGGGTGGCAATTCCCAGATATCCCAACCCCTATAATTTGTCGAAACCGGGTCAATCCAAGCCCCCTTGTGACTAGCTAAATCTTCGTAAGACAGAAACGCCCCGATTTGCTTCATATAGGTGTCGATCATTTTGGCAATCGGACCTTTGTAGAAAGCGTCACGGCCGTTTTCCGCAATCGCTAATAAAGTCTCGCCTAGAGCAGGATTTCTCCAAAGATCTCCCTTTTCCGGACACTTTCCTCCTGGAGCGAATGTATCTAATAAACCCGGGCAATTTTCCAGATCTTTGCTTCTCGATTCTATCTCCCCTTTCCACGATCTCGCGATGATTTCCGGGACAGGGTGGCCGTCAAAGGCATATCCGATTGCGGGCTTCAACACTCTCTCTATCGGCAGATTTCCGAATTCACTATGAAGCTGGTACCAGCCATCCACACACCCTGGAATAGATAGCGAGTACTTGCCGAATAACGGGATCTCTCCCGAAATCCCCGCATCCTCGAAAATCTCTTTGGCGAGACCCAATGGCGACCGGCCACTTCCATTATAACCTCGCAATCGTTCCGACTTTGGATCCCAGACAATGGCGAATAGATCACCACCAATACCATTGCTAACGGGCTCCATCAGCCCTAAGGCAGCGTTGGAACCAATAGCTGCATCCATCGCTGTACCGCCATCCTTGAGGATATCCAAGCCGACTTGCGATGCCAAAGGATGGCTTGTCGCCACCATTCCATGACTCGCGAAAATCTCTGATCGAGAAGTTCGATTCCCACTCGCTGAAGAATCTGCTGGAATCAACTCCCTATCCATGCTGAGCAATGGACAAGAGAATCCTCTTCGAAGCTTCGATCCCGCGATTCAGCACGTCGAGATTCATGCTCTCATTGGGAGCATGCAATTTGTCTTCAGGGAGAAAGAGCCCTATCATAACCGAGTCCAATCCCAAAATACTCTTGAAGTCGGCAATAATGGGGATGCTCCCTCCCTCTCGTAAAAAGAGCGGTGGACGTCCAAAAGTTTCACCGATCGCCTTGGTGGTTGTTTCAAATGCGTGGACAAGCCGATCGGGCATGTCCGCTGGAGAATTTGGACGGCCCGGGGGCGTAACTAAATAAGGAGCTCCTTCATGGCCCATCTTGACGCTTATGGAGACTCCAGAAGGCACTCTATCCAGGATGGCCTGCCTCACACGATCTCCTATCGCTTTCGGATCCTGATTTCCGACGAGACGGCAAGAGATCTTCGTCATCGCCTTTGAGGGAACAATCGTCTTGCTCCCCTCTCCTTGGTAACCGCCACCTATGCCGTTAAATTCCAGAGTCGGGAGATACCGTGTAGCCTCGAATGGCGTGTATCCT
>DKNL01000227.1 GCA_002474325.1 Opitutales bacterium UBA7389 | reverse complement strand
TATGAGAAATTCTTTTTCCTACATTGAGAACTCTTCCGGTTCGGTTTTCTACAGGGCGAGTAAACGGGAAGCGGCCCTGTTTGGGTTTTCCGCCCTCCTTTTTCTATGGGGCTGCTTTGGAATGAATCAAGCGGGTCTGCCCGGAGAAAACGGAGACGCCGCCGCTTTCTTGATAGGCGTTCTGTTCGCTTCCTGCGGATTCTTTCTAAGCTGGCATGTAGGTAACCGGTGGATGTGGTTGATGATTGGCGTGGCGATTGTCGGAAGGATGCTCTTGTTGCCAATGCCCGCGTCAGAGGACCTTTCCCGCAGACTCTGGGAAGGGGATGTTCTGAATACGAATATGAACCCCTACGAATTGTCTCCTAACAGCGAGGAATTGAGACTGCTACGGGATCGGAGATGGGAGCGCATTGAAAACAAGGATCAGGTATCTAGACAGGCGCCATTGGTGATGGCCGTTTTTCGGATTTTCAATTCTATCGGACTCAATGAATGGTCGATTAAGACTGTGTTCGTTGTCATTGATATATGGATATGCATAATTCTAGCCTTTAGATACGGGTCGAAGAAAGCGCTCCTATACGGATGGAATCCAATGGCAGCGTATTTTATTGCTGGAGAGGGTAGAGTGGAATGCCTTTTCCTGCTACCGGTGCTTGGTGGATTCCTGATTTGGGAAGCTTGGGTGGATAAGAAAGGAGGCGCAGTAGTTGTCGCCAATAATGGCGGTCTTGGAGGCGGTTCTGGTCAGATGGTAAGTTTTGCGGCATTACTGATTGGGTTCTCGTTAGCCATGAATATCATATTTCTTCCTATACTGGTATGGATGTTCTGGCATGTTCTGAGCAAGTCCGGGGTAAGGACTGGTTTGGCAATCTTGGTGATCGGCTTGGTGCCAGTATTTTGCTTCAGTGGTTGGGGAACATATTCGCTGGGGGCAGACATGCGTAGTCTATTGCCATTTTCCCTTCCGCTCGATGAAAGCGCCCTTTCCCTATTGCCGAACGTTTTCGATTTTTTGGGCCTTCAAGTGAAGTCCGAGCTATTCTTTTTCGCGATAGTGGTCATCGCTTTCGCTTTGATGATACGCAATGAAACTTTAGGGCGCTTTAGTAATCTTTATTTGGGTGTATATTTTGTATTCGCGGCTGTAGTAGAGCCATGGCAATTCCTTTGGTTGGCTCCTTTCGCTGTGGGAATCGGGCAGCTAGGGTTCCGATTGGTATCTATTTCTGTTTTCGTCTATTATTTCGCTTCTATAGGATCGGACGTTCCGGCAACCTTGACGATTTGGCAGTCCTGGGCTTTGTGGACACCTCTGCTTTTAGGATTGGCTTGGTATGCGGTGAAAGGGCGATCGAAAACGGATGGCCTTTATGTCCGCTCATATTAAAGCGATTCTCATGTTTCGGTCCCCAGTTGAGAGGCAAGTAAAAAAGATTGTCCAGATCCATTGGGATAACGGGGCTTTTGTCGCGTATTGTTGTCGTCCTGTCTTGGGAGCTTACACTTGCTTGAGATCGGTGCCTTCACCTGCCGCGATTGTGTCGATGCGATAATGGGCCCGCGCTCGAAGGGCAGAGAATTCGTTTTGGATCGCTTCGGGGCTGTTGCAATCCCGACTCAGGTGGGCGAGGAAAACTTGGCTCCAAGACGGCTCGCCAATTGACTCTAGCAAGTCACGAGCTGCCTCATTGGAAAGATGCCCGTGGCGCCCGCTTATCCGCTGTTTCAGGGACCAAGGGCGCCGTTCGTCTCGTTCTAGCAGTTGCGGGCAGTAATTCGACTCGACCACCAGCGTATCGACATCTCGGATGCGCTCTTTTATGTGCTTCGGAGCGAATCCCAAATCTATAAGCCAAGCCAAGCGTCGGATGGGGGAAAACAGATCGTCGCCGCGACCGCTAGTGAATTTAAAGCCGACGGGATCGTGAGCATCGTGGGGCAAAGAAAAGCTTTCAATGGTCAAGTCGCGGAACTGGAATGTAGACCCGGTATTGAAAATCCGCCATTCGGGGTTGTGTTTCAACTTCGGTTGAATGGCTCGAGCGGTCATCAAGTTGGCATAGACCACGGGATTGAATTTCTTGGCGAAGGTTGAAATCCCTGCCGTGTGATCGGTGTGCTCGTGAGTAATGAAGATGGCGTCGATTTCGTCTGGGCGAACTCCGCGCTCCTCCATCATGGCACAGAGTCGTTTGCAACTGAAGCCGGCGTCTACCAGAGCCCGGCAATTCTCGGTGACGAGCAGGCCGCTGTTGCCAGAACTGCTGCTGCCAAGGATCGAGAATTGCATGGACATCGAGATAGACTGTCTACCTCGCTCATCTCCTTTTCAAATACGAAATCGCAAGAATTGGCGGGGCAAGAGTGTAAATGCAGACATTCCCGTATTGCTTGCGTTTTTCGCGAGGCACTATCTTAATGGGGATTGTAAAGTTAAATTGGGCAGTTGGCGTTTCGCTTTTTGGTGAACGCAGCGAATTTAGGCGAGCCGGGTTTTAAATCGAATCCGAGTAGCTGCCTCCTCCGGAGCCTTTAGAAATCCATGTCGACGAAAGATAAAACGAAAATGTATCTCCACAGGACCGATCCAGACGAGGTTTCGGCAATTCAGCGGTCGTACGACGATGCGTTTCGTCCGAGCGAAGGTTACCGCGAATCGATGCCGGATGTCATGGATTCGGTGGAGTCATCGCAGGATTACCCGGCACCAATTCAGCAGGTTGGTGTATCGAACTTTCGGCTTCCACTGAAGTATCGGCGCCGGGATGGATCTATCCTGGAGCTCGAGACTAGTGTCGTGGGCACCGTATCTTTGGAAGCGAGTCTTAAGGGAATCAATATGTCTCGGATCATGCGTTCCTTCTACGAACGAAAGGACGAGGTATTCACGCACGAGACAATTCAGGTGGTCCTTGAGGGATTTCGCGATCAGTTGGAAAGTCTCGATACCCGCGTTTTGCTCAATTTCAATTATCCAATTGTCCAAGAGAGCCTTCGCAGTGGACTCAGCGGATACCAATACTATAAAGCTGGAATGGAAGGCCATTTGACCCGGGATGGCGTCTATCGGAAAAGTATGGTCTTCGATTTTGTCTACTCTTCAGCCTGTCCGTGTTCAGCGGAATTGGCTGAGCATGCAAGAGATATTAGGGACGCCTATTCGATTCCGCACTCGCAACGAAGCAAGGCTCGGATCTGGGTGACGTTGGCCGATAACGCCGCCGGTCTGTCTTTTGAGGAAATCCAGGAGCATTGCCAAGACGCCTTGAAAACGGAGACGCAGGTGATGGTTAAACGAGAGGACGAGCAAGCTTTTGCCGAACTGAATGGCGTTTATATCAAATTCGTCGAGGATGCGGTTCGCACTATTTTCAAACGTCTCAATGCAGAGCCTAGGATCGCGGATTTTCAGATCGCTTGTTCCCATCTGGAATCCTTGCACTCGCACGATGCGGTGTCGGTGATTTGCAAGGGAGTAGATGGTGGGTATCGGGGAGACTTCACCGATTTCAACGATCTGATTTGCTAGCATTCACTAGTTGTTTCGCCTACTTTATAAGCTATATGTGACGGTGAACTAGGGGTTGCTGAATTGTCTCTGATCCTTCACACTAATATCAAGATTTAGTTTGCAGAAATGTCACTGACAACGACTGAGACGACTTTCGCGGAAGCGGAAATTGAAAAGGAAGCAGAACGGCTTCTGGTAAAGCTGATGCATGTCGAGTGCGATTCGCGCCAATCCTGGAACATCGAGAGCTGCCGATTGATTGCTCCGCTGACTCTGGAAATCAACGCCCTTAAAGAGGAAAAGAAAGCTGTTATTCTGGCCCATTCCTATGTGGAGCCGGAAATCATTTACGGTGTAGCTGACTTTTTCGGCGATTCCTACATGCTTTCAATGAGGGCCAAGGAAGCCCAGGCCAAAAAAATCGTATTCTCGGGTGTGGTTTTCATGGCGGAAACAGCGAAGATACTTTCGCCGGAAGCGGAAGTCGTCGTTCCCGATCGAAATTCGGGATGCTCGTTGGCTGACTCTATGACTGGGGGGCAGTTGCGAGAGTTCAAAGCCGTGTACCCCAATGCGGGTGTTGTGTGCTACATTAACAGCACAGCTGAAGTGAAAGCAGAATGCGACGTCTGTGTGACTTCCAGCAATGTCTATAAGATTGTGGCTGCTATGCCCCAAAAGCAGATTCTCTTTGTTCCGGATCGCTTGATGGCGGACAATATTCGGGTGGAGATGGCAAAGATGGGCATCGAAAAGGAAATAGTATCATCGGATGGCACTTGTATCGTGCACGACCAATTCGACCCTGGTCTCATCACTGAATCTCGCGAAAAGTTTCCTGGTCTAAAGGTTGTTTCCCATCCGGAGTGCACGCTCGATATTACCAGCGAAAGCGATTTTGTAGGGAGTACTGGTCACATGATGAAGTACGTTAAGGAAACGGAGGCTCCCTATTTCATGATGCTCACGGAGTGCGGTCTCGTAGAACGAATCGAAGTGGAAAGTCCGGAAAAGCGGTTCATCTCGGGGTGTAAATTATGTCCGTATATGAAGATGAATTCATTGGAGAAGATTCGAGACGTTCTCGTCGCTCCCGAGCCTCGTCAGGTTATCGAACTCGATGAAACGCTTCGATTGAATGCTCTCAAGGCGATCGATCGAATGTTCGAAATGAGTTAGTGGATACCATCAGAACAGATTGTCTCGTCATCGGTGCAGGGCTAGCCGGATGCGCTTACGCCCACTATGCATCTCGTTTGGGCTTGTCGGTGACTTTGGTCTGTTCGGACGAGTTGTCGAAAGGCGCTAATAGTCAGTGGGCTCAAGGTGGGATTATTTACGATACCTCAGTCAATGCCGAGCAGCTAAAAAGCGATATCCTGAAAGCCTCTGATGGAACTTCCAATGCCGAGGCGGTAGAATCCCTGGTCGAGCATGGGCAGGAAGCGGTGCAGTCACTTTTACTCGACGAGCTAGACGTTCCATTCGACAGAGAGGAAGGTGGAGAACTCAAATACACTCGGGAAGGCGGTCATTCGGATCGGCGGATCATTTTTTCCAAGGATCTGACGGGCATGGCGATTCTATCGAATATGCACGACCACGTCATTGGTTTGGATCGAGTGTCCGTTTTGACCAATACTGTTGCAGTCGATCTGTTGACGCTCTCGCATAATTCGGTGGATCCACAAGATAAATATAAGCCGCTTACCTGTATAGGGGCTTACGCACTAGATACGCTCACCGGGGAAATAAAGGCGATCATCGCCAAAAAGACGATCCTGGCTACGGGGGGAATAGGCCAAATTTTTCAAAATACGACGAATCAGAGTGGCGTTGTGGGACACGGGATATCGATGGCCCACAGAGTTGGGGCTAGGGTTATCGATCTCGAATATATCCAATTTCACCCGACTGTATTTCTAAAGAAGAATTGCCCATTGTTTCTCATTTCTGAGGCGGTTCGAGGCGAGGGGGGCGTTTTGGTAAACGCAAGAGGGAAGCCTTTCATGGATACAGTGCATCCAATGAAATCATTAGCACCCAGGGACATTGTAGCTAGAGCCATTCATCAAGAATTGATTTCCTCTGGAGAGAATTGCGTCTATATAGATCTATCTACGTTTTCAGAGGAATTCATCCGAGATCGTTTCCCTTCCATCTATCGGCGTTGTTTGGAATGCGGCGTGGATATTACTGAAGAGCCGATACCCGTGGCTCCGGCGGCTCACTATTCGTGCGGAGGCGTGTATACGGATCTTTCTGGCCGTTCGTCCGTCAAGAATCTGAATGCGATCGGCGAAACGGCCTGTACGGGATTGCATGGGGCTAACCGTCTCGCCAGTACTTCATTATTGGAGTGCTTGGTATCGGCTAAGCTTTCAGCGGAATCCGATTGTCAAGATGTTGGGGCCGAGAAATTTCATTTGCCCGATGTTAGGGAGTGGCAGAGTCCAAATGAGAGTGCTGACGAAGTGCTTATTCAGCAAGATATGCGTCTGATAAAAAATACTATGTGGAACTATGTGGGCCTCATCCGATCGTCCCGGCGCCTGCAGAGGTCACGTCGCATTCTTATCGAGCTTGATCAGGAGATCAGCGAATTCTATTCAGGAAATCGATTGACGCAGTCACTCATCGATCTGCGAAACGCGGTTAAAACCGCCTTGTTGGTAGTCCATGCGGCGAGCCTAAATACGGAAAGCAAAGGAAGCCACTACATCGCCACTGAATCAGAAGATATCGACGTTCCGTTGGCTCAGGTCGAGGATATCAAGTGACACCGACCTTTTAGGGTCGCAAGTTGGCCTTGAAGTCTCATTTGGCATTGCCAAAAAACGGCAAGGTCGAGATTAACCTGAGTATGGCGACAATATCGACAAGCGATCTTCTACAGCAATTTAAATGGCGCTACGCCGTTAAGGAATTCGACCCGAACAAGAGAATTTCAGACGAAGTGATTGAGGTGCTAGAAGAGTCCTTGGTTTTGACGCCTTCGTCCTTTGGTTTGCAACCTTGGAAGTTTATCATCGTGGGGAGCCAGTCCCTCAAGGATCAGATGCCTGGGATTTCATGGAACCAGCCTCAGCCAAAAGATTGTTCGCACATGGTTTTGCTATTAATAAAGCGGGATTTCTCCGAGTCGGACGTTGATCGATTTATCGACTGCTTGGCCGAGGCCCGCCAAGTAAGCGTTCAAAGTTTGGAGAGTTATCGTAAATTTGCAGGTGGATTTATCGCTCAGGGCGTAAGTGAAGGTTGGATCGAGCGTTGGTCAACGCACCAGGTATACATAGCGATTGGGCAATTGATGGCTTCGGCGGCTCTCTTGGGAGTGGATGCTTGCCCGATGGAGGGGATTCAATCAGATGCCTACGATGAACTGCTAGGCTTGGATTCAAACGAATATCATGTCGTGCTCGGCTGCGCCCTCGGCTATCGCTCGGAAGGCGATAAATACGCTTCGATGCCAAAGGCTAGGTACACAAAGGCAAGGGTTGTAGAGCGGCTTTAGAAGTCAAGGGACCCACGAACCTAGCCTAAGTGGGATTGACAGAAGGGGGACTCTTTTCCATGGGTCCTCCTCGAAACTGATAAAAATGATCACGCTATGATCCGCGTTAACGAAAATTTCCTTAAACTCCAGGCCTCTTATCTGTTCTCGGATATCGCGAAAAGGATATCAGCCTATCAAAAGGCGAATCCCAACAAATCGATTATCAAACTAGGAATCGGCGATGTGACGGAACCGTTGCCACAAGCCTGTCGAGATGCCTTTCACTCGGCGATCGATGAAATGGGTACGCACGAAGGGTTTCATGGCTATGGACCAGAGCAGGGTTATTCCTTTTTAAGGGAAGCCATCGCGGACAACGATTTTCAGGCAAGGGGAGCGAACATTTCTGCGGATGAGATATTCGTTAGCGATGGAGCCAAATGCGATAGTGGGAACTTCCAAGAGATTTTCGCTGAAGGGATCAAGATCGCGGTAGCCGATCCGGTGTATCCCGTCTATGTAGACACGAATGTAATGGCTGGGCGTTCTGGTGGGAGCTTGGATGGACGTTACCAGGGCTTTGTCTATCTTGAATCCACTCCCGAAAACGGTTATGTTCCAGCCATTCCGAGCGAGCCGGTTGACCTTATATATCTTTGCTTTCCCAATAACCCTACGGGAGCTACAGCTACCAAAGAGCAGTTAAGCGCTTGGGTCGAGTATGCCAAAGAATCCGGGGCCTTGATTTTGTATGACGCAGCTTATGTTGCATTTGTCCGCGATAGTTTACTGCCTCAGAGCATTTATGAGGTGCAGGGAGCGAAAGATGTAGCGATCGAATTCAGAAGCTTTTCCAAAAATGCTGGTTTCACAGGTACGCGTTGTGCCTATACCGTGGTGCCTAAGGAAATAACTGCGGCGGGCGCGAATGGAGAGCAGCATTCTATCCACGCCTTGTGGAACCGGAGGCATTGTACCAAGTTCAATGGGGTTTCCTATCCCGTTCAAAAAGCGGCGGAAGCTGTCTATAGCGAGGCAGGCGAGCATCAGGTTAAAGCATTGACGGATTTCTATCTGGAAAATGCCAAGATTGTTAAGGCGGCGATCGAGGAACTTGGCTATTCTTGTGTAGGTGGCGACAATTCTCCCTATATTTGGATCAATGCCCGTAGACCTTCCTGGGAATTTTTCGACCACCTTCTAAACGAAACTGGGGTTGTATGTACACCAGGGGCGGGATTCGGCCTCTGCGGGGAAGGTCACATCCGCATCAGTGCCTTCAATAGCCGTGAAAACGTGGAAAACGCTATGGAGCGAATTCGCTTGGCCTTAGCGAAATAGCGATTCGGCTGGAAATCGGTCGTTGCAGGGGATTCTTGTATTGGAATTGGGGCCTTGTTCGGCGCTTGACAAGATAGAGTCGATTTTCGACTGTCTGCGGTTCTTATGAGCATTATTGCCGACATTTTGACGATCATCCTCGTTCTCATTTCCGTGTTTCTTATCCTCGTAGTTCTTATGCAGAAGGGAAGCGCGAATGGCGGAATGGGAGCTGCAATGGGCGGTGGCATGGCGGAAGCGGCCTTGGGAGCGGAAACGACAACCGTGCTCACTAAAATAACGCGTAATACGGCGATAGTTTTTTTCGTGATGGTTTTTGGCTTGGGACTCGCTTACATCTACATCCACAGTGTTGCCCAGAAAGCTGAGGACAATGCTCTGCCTGAATTCGCGGCTTCAGAAGAAGCGAGCCCCGGTCTACTGGAAACGATTTCCGGTGCAGAGACCACTGCGGAAGAGGTAGCGGAAGCCTTGGGTGAGCAAGTCGAGGCTGCCACTCAAGAAGCTGAAAACGCGACCAGAACCGTCACGGAACAACCAGAAAACTAGTCGTTGGGAAAACAAAATTCTAATGGCCGGGTCTAATCGCGAAATGCGTCAGATCTCGACTTTTCTTATTTTCGCCTGCTTTCTTCACCTCCTTTCACCCTACATCGAGGGGCAGCGGAGGGTGAAGCGTAACAGTCCTATTGATACGGTTGGGGAAGCCCCGAACCAAAAGCTCGGATGGGAGATCCTACAACAATTTAGATCCATAGGATGGGACGGTGGCTACCAATGGCGTATCCAACTCAAGATCATGCCCCGTAGGGAAAAGAGCCGCTACATTAATGGAATCATGTACGGCGATAGAAACGCGGAAGGCCCAATCAGCCGTATCGACATCGTCGAGAAGCCTGCTGACGTTGATGCGAGTGGAAACCATATTGAGAGCTCTGTATTGAGATTGCTGTTGCAGAGCGGACCGAATGCGTATGCCTTCCAGATCCGTTCGAGTGAGAATGGCCCTCCGATAGTAGTTGAATCCGATGATATCATGGAAGGTATCGCGGGTTCCGAGCTTAGCCTTTTCGATTTGATGGCCCCTTACGTTTATTGGCCGCGATTTGAATACGAAGGCAGGAAGACATTCAGAGGTGGGCCCACTCACCTTTTTTGGATGTATCCACCTGAGGAGGATGCCTTTTTGAATAGCCGAATCAGCGGGGTTCGACTCTACATCAGCGACCAATTTAATGTTCTCACTCAAGCGGAAATATTCGACAGTCGAAGCGAAAAGCTGAAAACTATCTACATAAGTGGCGTGAAGAAAGTAGATGGCCAGGCTATCTTCAGCGGCATGGATGTTCGCAACGAATTGACTAGGGACAAGACCCGTTTGAGGGTCATCGATGCGTCTATGGGATTGGAACTACCTGGATCGCTGTTCAAGGTTCAATCTCTGACGGATGATTTGCAGAATCAGCAAATTCCATCTGTCCGACTGGAAGATTTTCAAAGCGTCGAATAGTTTCGTGACGATTGGATTTGGCCCTTTATCGGAGGCTCATTTCTTTTCGCAGCTGGTACAAGTTGGTTAGGGGTTAGATCGCTAAAATCGGATACTTCTTCTACATGCTCTATCCATTGATTCGTTTAGTGGCGGAATTTCTGATACTTCAAGGGAATGAATAACAGTCGACGGTTTTGATTTCACGGTGCCGCTGAGCAGACCTCAGATTGAGGATGAGATGATTGGATACGAATTGACGCTATTTACAGGACTGACCCTCTTGCACAAAGATTAGCAAGGACTCGAGGGCCCTGTATTCAGTAGTATTAGTACGAATAATGGGTGAGCTCACGCGTAATTTTGAATTGGGTACCGAGTTTTTTTTTGGCCGTTTTTGACTGTAGTTGAATACTCAAAACCATTATTTCGGCTCGGTTTTGACATTTATTTTGAATACATCCTGTTTTTGCGGGAAAAATTGAGGTTTTTGTATGTAACCAAAATACAATAACACGAATTTTATTGAAAAAATGCGAATCAGCCCTACAGCGGGTAGAGTAGGTTGCGGAAGTTCTCCCGTTTAACAATATTCACATAACCATATAACCACATTATAATAATGGCCGTAAAGAAAAGCGCCGAGAGTTCACCTCTCACATTCGATCTGAAAGCAGATCTCATTGCACTTCTGGACAAGTATCAATCCAGACTAGGTGGTGTATCGAAGAGCGAAATCATTCGTCACGCGATCACAGGGTTCGATTACAAAACCTACCAACCAGTGGTCGAATCGCATCGCCAAATTTCGGTGCGTTTGCCGCTCAAGCAAAAGAACGCGCTTGTAAGGCTAGCGAAGAGCAAGAAAGTCAGCATCGGCGAATTGCTCCGCGCGGCTCTCGAATCGCTTCCCGCAAATCCGGCGAGGTCTGGAATAGAAAAAGCGGCCCCTAAGAAGAAGGCAGCT
>DKNL01000107.1:11623-13715 GCA_002474325.1 Opitutales bacterium UBA7389 | reverse complement strand
TCGGAAGAGTTTTTCAAAGAAGCCGTTTCCATCGGGAATATCTTCGTAGCTATAAAGAACCAAGCCTATTCTGCTTGCCGAAGCCTTTGGTTTCCTAAAATGTGCCGTTAATTTCATCACTGGGGGCGAGGGAAACGTTGCCTTATTTTATCTAAACTAAACTAATCAATACTCATATGAAAAAATCAGTTCTATCCATTATTGGGGCCTTATTTCTGATTGTTGGAGCGACTACCGCTTTTGGCGATCACCATGGAGGTAGCAAGATCGCTCCCAAGACCGTTATCCACGTGGTCACTTTGACCTGGAAGGATGACGCCTCTGACGAGCAGATCAAAAAAGCCCTTGATGGTGTAAAGACCATTGCAAAGAAATTCGATGGAGTGACCCGCGTCTGGACCCGGGCTATCAAGACTCAAGGTGACCATGGACATGCATTCGTCATGGAATTCGCGGACGAGCAGGCACTCAAGGATTACGCGGGTAGCGATGCTCAAAAGGAGTGGTATAAGGTATATCTCCCGATTCGCGCGCGGAGCACCACTTTCGATATTACCAACTAACGTAAGTAAGCCTCCAGTAGGCTGGTAAAAACACTTTCAACCGCGATGGAATTTGTTTCCATCGCGGTTTTTTCGCGGTTGCGTCTCAGGATTCAAGTTCGCAGCGTTGGTGATTTAGAGAGAAGGGATTAGTAAATGCAGGGCCTATTGTCGAGCTCTCGAGAGTTTTGGATTCCTGTTATCTATCGCTTGATCAAGGGCATCGGGTTCGCTATGCCCTCTTAGCTATATGAGCTCCTCTAATTGCCTTCGCACCCTTTTTATTAGCATGTCCCTCCTAGCGAGCGGACTAACCGCAGAGCGTCCCAACATACTTTTCGCGTTCGCGGACGATTGGGGCAAATTCGCTAGTGCATATGCTGAATTGGAGTTCGAGTATACGCCCAACACTGCTCTGCAAACGCGTCATTTCGACCGCATCGCGGAGGAAGGAGTTCTGTTCACAAATGCTTTCGTCAACTCCCCCTCCTGCACACCGTGCCGTAGCGCCTTGCTCTCTGGACAGTATTTTTTTAGGACCGGTCGGGCAGCAATTTTACAAGGCGCGGTTTGGGATGATTCGATTCCATCCTTTCCGTTATTGCTGCGTGATGCCGGTTATCATGTCGGTCAGACCTACAAAGTGTGGTCACCAGGTTCTGTGACCGATGCCCCTTTTGGAGGCCGAAAATATGAATACGAAGCTGCTGGTAGGCGATTTAATCAGTTCTCGCAGAACGCGACAGAACTGGTTGAACAAGGGGCTTCCGTCCTGGAAGCCAAGCGGGAGCTTTACGACGAGACCTTAGGGAATTTCGAGAGCTTCCTTGAGGCTCGGCCTGATGGAGCTCCCTTTTGCTATTGGTTTGGGCCGACAAACGTCCACAGGAAGTGGATACGCGGTTCGGGCAAGGAGTTATGGGGATTGGAGCCAGACGATCTCAAGGGCAAGCTGCCTGCATTCTTGCCGGACGTTCACACGGTGCGGGAAGACATGATCGACTATTTTGGGGAGATCATGGCGTTCGACACGGCCCTTGGGGTTCTGTTGGATCGGCTAGCTCTTACGGGCGAGCTGGAAAACACCGTAGTGGTGGTAAGTGGAGACCATGGTATACCTGGCTTCACCAATGCGAAAACTAATCTCTACGACTACGGGACCAATGTCTCTTTAGCGGTCCGTTGGCCAGGACAAGGAAAACCGGGTCGGGTGGTTACGGATTTCGTTAATCTCATGGATCTTGCCCCGACCTTTCTGGAAATCGGAGGAGTTTCGATCCCAGAAGTCATGACTGGTCGGAGCCTAATGGGAATTCTGTCTTCGGATCGCGAAGGTCGAGTGGAAAGCCGGCGCCATTTCGTGGTGACGGGTCGCGAGCGTCATGTGGCCAAGGCTCGGGCGGGAAACTTGCCTTACCCGCATAGGGCTATTCGAACGGATGACTTTCTCTATATTCGCAATTTCAAACCCGATCGCTGGCCAGAGGGTGATCCTGGTACGGGACCAATGGCTCTCGATGCCGATACCTTGACCAACAACACATTCATAA
>DKNL01000107.1:0-11215 GCA_002474325.1 Opitutales bacterium UBA7389 | reverse complement strand
GCTTTTGGGAAGCGGCCTGGCGAAGAGCTCTATGACTTGCATGCCGATCCTGACCAGGTTGTCAATCTGGCGTCCAATCCTATTTACGGGGCCAAGCGCGATGAATTGCGTAATCGATTGTTGAAGCATCTTGAAGAGAATGGAGATCCTCGAGTGACTGGTGACCGCATGACCTTTGAACGTCCACCGTTTGCAGGAGAAGAGTAGACTCTCGAAAATCGTCCTATTCCTGAGTTTTTAGATAATGCAATGAGTAGTAGGGTGAACAAGGTGTGCTATACATCTCCGGCCATTCGCTCCGCGACTGATCTCAGATTGTGCTTTTAGCGTCTGGCAAATTACCAAACTGCAATAGGCCAGGGTGATTCCTTATTGAAAAACTGAAAAGAGAGAGGGCAACATATGGGAGTTCATGTTGGAGTAGATTTAGGTGGCTCAAAGCTTCGTATTGTCGCTAACTTAAGAGGTGATTTGGTTTCAGAACAGAGCCTATCGGGTCCAGAATTTAATCCTGAAATGTTGTCGCGAAAAATAGAGGATTATTGTGCCAGGCAAGGTATACACCCTGATACAATAGGAATCGCTGTTCCTGGGTTGCTTCAACCACCTTAAATAATCCAGTGCGATGATTTGCCGAATTTCAGCAAAACTGATGGATCAACCATTGGAATCCCTACATCTTTGCTGAATGATTTGGATGCAGGATTAATTGATGCTTTAACCTATTTACCACCAAATACAACGTGTCTTTTCATAATGGCTGGAACGACTGTAGGTGCTTCGGTCGCAATAAATGGAAAACCATTTAGTGGAGTGAGCGGATTTGCCGGAGAGCTTGGTTATTTCCCGATAAACGAAGATGGCGAGTCCACGAGATTAGATAAAATTGCAGGGGGGCGTTACATCATTTCAAAACTATGTGCGAGCCCAGAAGAAATTACATCGAGAGTATTACATCGGGACCAAAAGTATATTTCAGCTGTGAATAATGCTGGGCAGGCCCTTGGAGGTGCCATCTCAGGAGTCATAAGTTTACTCAACCCTTCGCATGTTGTGGTCGGAGGAGGCACTCTGAGGTTTCCAGGGTATTTTGAATCGATGCAAAATGAGATCGAGAGAACTTGCCTAGCTGCAACACTGAAAGATTGCTCAATATTTAAAGCTGCATCTGGAGAAAATGTGGTTGCCAAAGGCGCTCTGCTCGCTGGTAAAGCGAACATGGTTGGGTGATTTTTTTGGAAAATAGAAATGGCCATTCATTGTATAGGACAGCGTTTCGTCGCCGTCGAATCTAACCTTTGAGGCTGCGATCCTATTCGGAATCGAAAGTTCGTGAAATAACGCGCTATCTGCCAGTGTTTTCCTAATCTCGGTAGGAATGTTTTGCACTCGGACGAAAGAGCTCTATCGAATGGGAGCATGTACCTCAGAAAATGGCTTAAAACCGGATTTTCAGTCACGATTCTAACCTCCCTCTTCGCTACCGTGGCCTCTGCGGACGCCCCCAATGTGATATTGGTCATTACCGATGACCAGGGCTACGGAGACATCGCGGCTCATGGCAACCCCATCATCAAGACCCCCGCCCTCGATGCCCTGCACGGGGACTCGGTACGGTTGACGGACTATCACGTAACTCCCACCTGTGCTCCAACGCGTGGCGCTCTCATGAGTGGGCATTACACTAACCGAGCAGGACCTTGGCACACCATCATGGGCCGTTCTTTTTTAAGGGTTGGCGAAATGACTTTGGGTCAAGCGTTCCTGGATAATGGATACGAGGCGGGGATGTTCGGCAAATGGCACTTGGGCGACAATTATCCTTACCGACCTGAAGATCGTGGCTTTTCGGAAGTGGTTCGCCATGGAGGCGGGGGCGTGGGCCAGACGCCTGACTACTGGGACAACTCTTATTTCGACGATACTTATTGGCACAACAGCAAGCCTAAGAAATACAAAGGCTATTGTACGGATGTTTACTTCCAGGAAGCCAAACGCTTCATTGAGTCGAGCGTCAGAAACGACAATCCCTTTTTCGCGTACATCTGCACAAACGCTCCTCACGGACCTTTTCATTGTCCTGAGGAATACTGGAAACCCTACCTGGAGCACGGAATGTCTGAAAGGGAGGCGATCTTTTACGGCATGATCGAGAATATCGACGAGAACGTAGGTGCTTTGAGAGATTGGCTGGAAGAGGAAGGTCTATCGGAAAACACAATATTCATTTTCACGACGGATAACGGTACGGCAACTGGTGAAAAGCTGTTCAGCGGCGGAATGCGTGGCAAGAAAGGCAGTGAATATGACGGCGGCCATCGCGTTCCCTTTTTCATGCATTGGCCCGATGGGAATTTAGATAGTGGGCGAGATGTGGACACGTTGACAGCCCATATCGATATTCTACCGACGCTTATCGATCTCTGCGGGTTGATAGGACCAATGGATTACAGTTTCGACGGTCGCGCCCTAACGCCCTTGCTATACGGTACTCCGACTCCTTGGCCGGACCGGGTTGTTATCACCGACTCTCAGCGCGTTCGCGATCCTATCAAATGGCGCAAGTCTTCGGTTATGACGAATCGGTGGCGTCTGATAAATGGTAATGAGCTTTACGACATTGAAGCGGATCCGGAACAGGAGAAGGATGTCGCGAAACGAAATCCCGAAACGGTTAAACGACTAAGGGATGCCTACGACAAATGGTGGGACAGCATTTCGCCAAGTTTTGTTATCGATGAGCGGCCGGTTCTTGGCAATGACGCGGAAAATCCCACTCAACTGACCAGTCATGACTGGCTGACCGATGATGGAACCTCGCCTTGGAATCAAGGACATATCCGCAGTGGACAGGAAGGGGTCGGCTATTGGGCAGTGCGAGTGGAGCAAGCGGGGACTTACAAGATTTCCCTACGCCGTTGGCCCCAAGAATTGTCGAGAGGGATCAATGAAGGCCTGGAGCCTGGCGACCCAGTGCCCGGCCTGGTAACATTCCGCGAAACTCCCGGTAAGGCATTTAATATTAATCGGGCGATTTTGAATGTGGCGGATTTCTATGAAGAGAAGCCGGTCAAGAAGGGAGCGGAGAGCGTGACCTTTACCGTCGATCTCAAGCCGGGTGACTTCAAATTGCGCGGCAATTTCAGGTATGGAAACGGCTCTAAGGATTTCGTCAGCGCTTACTACGCGGTTGTCGAAAGACTCTAGGTTCCCGATCAGCTCTCAATGCTGAGATCGATTTGCCAAACCATTTTAGCTGTAGGCTTAGGTCTACAGCTTCAAAGTTTAGTGGCGGGGCAAGAGAGTGCCCGCCCCAATGTAATCCTGATTTTCGCGGACGATCTAGGCTATGGTGATGTGAGTAGCTACAATCCGGGCTCGAGAATTCGAACGCCCAATTTGGATCGTCTCGCTTCTGAAGGTGTCCAGATGACGGATGCTCACTCCGCTTCTGCTGTCTGCACGCCATCGAGATACTCCCTGCTGACAGGATGCTATAGCTGGCGCACCGAACTGAAAAGCGGCGTTCTCGGAGGGTTCTCTCTGCCGCTTATCGAATCTGGCAGGATGACTTTGGGGAACCTGTTCAAGCAAAGGGGATACGCGACTGCGTGTATTGGAAAATGGCATTTGGGCATGGAGTGGGATCGTCCGCATCGGGGAGATCAGGAATACGCTATGCGGCAGAAGTGGGATGGAGTGGATTTTTCCAAGCGAATCGAAAAGACGCCGACTTCAAATGGTTTCGACTATTTTTTCGGTATCTCAGCCTCGCTGGACATGCCTCCTTATGTCTTTATCGAGAATGATCGCGTAGTGGAGCTTCCCACCTCGATGCTGGAATTCGAGGACAGGGGGGGGCGTCCAGGGCCCGCTGCTACAGGATGGAAGCACAAGTACGTGATGAATGCGATTATCGATAAGACTATCGAGTTCTTCGGAGATCAACGCAACGAACCTTTTTTCGCCTACGTGCCCTTAAACTCTCCCCACACGCCGCATGCTCCCGCCGATACGTTTATTGGAACGAGCGGACTAGATGTCTATGGCGACTTTGTGGTGGAAGTGGATCATCATGTGGGCCGAGTCATGCAAAACTTGTCCGATCTAAGGCTCGCGGAGAACACGCTCTTGATCGTTACCAGCGATAATGGTCCGGAGACAAATATGTACGACCGCTTGCAGAATACCGGTCATGACAGTTCAGGATTGTTGCTCGGATCCAAGCGGGATAATTGGGAAGGTGGCCATCGCGTTCCGTTCATCGCCCGCTGGCCACGAGCAATTCGATCCGGATCGGCAAATTCAGAACCTTTTAGCTTGGTCGATATGATGGCGACATTCGCGGATCTACTCCAAATGGAAATGCCCGATAGCCAAGCGGTCGACAGCGTCACTGCTTTGCCTCTTCTCAAAGGTGGAGATGCGGCTTACAGAGAGTCGCATGCAATCGTCCATCATTCGAGTCTTGGCCGATTTGCCATAAGGCGCGGCGATTGGAAGCTATTGCTCCATAGCGGCTCAGGCGGGAACAATTACAGTGTTAAGTCTGGCCGACGCGCCGATGCATATGCGAACACGCTAGAACAGAGACTTTTTGATACGGGAGAGCGTCAACTTTATAACTTGAGATTGGACATCGCGGAATCTCAGAATCTGGCCAGCGAGCGGCCCGATATCGTCGCTGGGCTCACTGCTCTTGCCGTGGAATATGTCAAAAATGGCCGTAGTACACCGGGCCCAAAACAAGACTATGTCCGAGACGATTGGAAGCAAATCGACTGGATCGATTGAGTGGGGCAGCTCTTCAGCCCAAGCTGGCCTAGAGGTTTTGGGGTAAAGTGATGGGTGAGGGATTCAGGGTTGTTGGCGACCTGTAGGAGCGGGTTTTTCCCAATCTAATGCATCCGGTTTTGGAATCACGGGATAAACCCGCTCCTACAATCGGCTCCATCTAGATTCGGTATGTATGTATAGCTACGGGATCGCGACTGAGGTGCATCGCACTCAATTGTCTCCAATCCCTCCAAAGCACTATATTCGCTTGGCCTTTAGTCCAAGGATCTGTTTAAATCTATGTTTATGAAAATCCTCCCACTTTTATCCCTATGTTTATTGATCACACTGCCTGCTATAGCCGATAAGGCACGGATCGATTTAAAAGTTACCCATGGTCCGATTCTCGGGCGGCCTGGGTCGACAACCATGAGTATCTGGGTGCGCACGAATGTCCCGGGAGAGGTTGCTGTCAACTACGGGACAGAGCGTCTTAAACAGCTGATGATGTCCGAGTATGTGGAAACGAAAATCGAGGACGATAATACGGCCATAATCACGCTCACGAATTTGTATCCAGATACGCTCTACTATTATACGGTCGATAAAGGCTTAAGCGGATCTTTCAAAACGCTCCCGCGTACAGAAGACTTTATCGACGAGGAGCACAATCCTAAGGGGCTTTTCAATTTCCAGTTCGAATTCGTTTCCTGTGTCAATCAAGCCTGGCAAAGCAGCATGGGTCCAAACATGCCGATTTACGATACGCTTAATGAGCAGGTCGCGGACGACGTTCATTTCGCGATCATGAACGGGGATTGGCTATACGAGGAGGATCGCGATTTTCCGGTTCATGCTTGGCGAGCTCAAGCCCGTTTAGAAGATCAAGACCCCAATCCGGAAATAGTGGACTTGGCCCCCCCGATTGTGGGCGTCTGGGAAAACTACAAGACCTACATGTATCGAGGCCGCAACATGATGGAATGGCACAGTAAGGTTCCCAGTTTCTATACCTTTGATGACCATGAGCTGCTTAATGATATTTATGGTACTGGTGAGGTTGGTTACGTGGATCGCCGGGCCGTTTTCCGCGATACGGCGGTACGAGCTTGGTTCGACTATCTAGGTTGGGCCAATCCAGTCGCCCACGATGTGCCGGCTCGGTTTGGAGTGGGAAGATTCCGAGAGGGGAGCGACATCCTCTACGATCCTAACGCGAATTTCTCGACTATGGACCTCGAGGACCATGCCAATATGGTCGTTCATTGGGGGAAGCCTACGGATGGTATTCAGGCCATGGATTTGGATCAGATTCCGGGCGATCCTAATGCTGGCGTTTATGATATTGTAGAGGTGGTCGACCGCAATCGCCTAAAGATCTCTCCCGCGGGTCGCGCCGATGGTGAAGCGAATTACTCTGTTGGTCGGCGTTCTTACGGTTCCTTTCGGGTGGCTAATTGCGAATTCTTCATGCTCGATACGCGATCCCATCGCTCGCTACACGATGTCGACAATCCGGATAAACCGGGGGCGACAATTTTGGGCAAGCAGCAGCTGCAGTGGCTTAAAGACAGCATCAGTAACTCGGACGCGGATTTCTTTTTCATGGCTTCTAGCGTGGACTTTATGATCCCTCACGTGGGAAGTGGGGGCGGAACCGACTTCAATACGAAGCTCAAGAAGGATGATGCATGGACAGTGTTCCTGGAGGAACGCGAGGAGCTTATCGATTTCTTCGAGGCCAACAGTCCCAAGCAATTTTTTATGCTAACGGGCGACTTGCATAATTCATTCGCCATCAAAGTGCTGAACAACGTTTGGGAATTCGCATCGGGTCCAGGGAATTCCGTTAACCATGTCCCCGTGGATGATGAAGGAAATCGTCCAATCAATGGGAAGTTCAAGTATGGACCTAGAGAGTGTGACGTTCGCTGGTCGACCTATGTTTATCCCGATACCCCACGCCGGGAGCGGACGCATCCCCACTACTGCGTGGTGCAAGTGAATAACGTATTCAACAGCCCGATACAAAGAGGCGAAACGCGTTGGATAGCTTATCCGCATCCGCACGTGATATTCAAGTATTACGACGCTTTTACCGGCGAATTCAAATACAGCGAGTCGATCGTTGTCGGCATGGATAATTAGCAGGAACCTATCCCGAATGGTTGGGATACCTGTCCTCAAGCAGCCGTCTAAAGCGCTTGCTGCGTTTGAAAAAGAAAATAGGTTCAGTGGCCTTCGACCAAATCCGCGCTGCGGATAAAGACGATCATTCCTGCCTTTAAATTATTCCGGTTTCGGGTGAGAAAACTACTCCGCCTTGTCCCAATCCTAGAAGATATTCCGGTCTTAGGGCTGATCCTTAGCGAGGAGAGTTAGCCAGTTCTCGCGATTTGGCAGATGGATCGAGTTCCTGTAAGATAGGAGCATTCTAAAAACGCGGGCCGTGAAAAATGGATCGATCTTTTCATCTTTCTTATTCTTATATGTCTCGATGAAAGCGTTTTCTCTCAAGTGTCTCGTTTCTTTAATCGCTTTATCAATTGGGTTTTCCGCGCAGGGGCAACTGCGGCGCGATCCCGTAGATCAGCCCAACGTGGTTCTTATCATGGCCGATGATGTCAGTTGGGAAGCTATAGGTTGCTACGGGGCGGAGGACTATCAGACGCCTCGGATCGATGATATGGCTTCTAAAGGCCTGCGTTTCAAAAATTGCTTCTCTACGCCTATCTGTACGCCCTCTCGAGTCAAACTGATGACGGGCCAGTATAATTTCCGCAATTACACGCATTTCGGCTACTTGAATCCGAATGATAAAACCTTTGGCCATCTGATGCAGGAAGCGGGCTACCGGACGGCGATAGTCGGAAAGTGGCAGCTCAATGGCCTGTATAATTTAATGCCTGGGCATGACGATAACTCGCGTCCAGTAAAAGCGGGATTTCATGAATACTTTCTCTGGCAATTGACCACGGGCAAGAGCGGCAAGATTGGGGGTGAGCGGTTTTGGAATCCTCCAATTGAAACGAATGGCAAGTTCATCACCAAGGAAGAAAATGCGGGCGCTTATGGGCCGGACCAGATGAGCGATTACTTGTGCGAATTCATGGAACGCAATCGGGACACTCCATTTTTTGCCTACTATCCGATGGTCCTTGTTCACGATCCGTTCGTGCCCACGCCGGACACCATCGGTGATTCCCCAAAGGCGACTGCGAATAAGTGGGATCGCCCCCGCAATAAGGAGCATTTTGTATCCATGGTGAATTACATGGATAAGATAATCGGCAAGATTATCGACAAGACGGAAACTCTAGGTATCGCTGAAAACACTATTATTCTCTTCACTGCGGACAATGGCACGGGCACCCCGATCGTTTCCCGCTGGAATGGAATGGATATCAAAGGCGGGAAGGGTGGACCGACTAACATGGGTACCCATGTTCCTTTCGTCGCATACTGGAAAGGGCAAACTCCCGGAGGGCAGGTGCCGGACGACCTGATAGATTTTACGGATTTTTACGCTACCTTGGCTGAGGCGGCTGGGGTAGAACTTGGCGACAGCGACCCCATAGACGGGCGCAGTTTCTATCCCCGATTGAAAGGGAAGACCGGTAATCCTCGCGATTGGGTATTCACTCATTATCAGCCGTACTGGAATAAGACGCCTGCTCAATTTGCCCGGACAGAGAGATTCAAGCTCTACCGAGATGGGCGGTTCTACGAAGTGCCCAAGGATTTGAAGGAAGCCAACGACCTGGCCATCGGGGAAGCGGGCGAGTGGGCGGAAGTCGTTCGCGAGAAGCTGCAAGCCTTCTTGGAAGAAACGCCTCCTGCTCCCACGGTAAAAGGCCAGTACTATTCCGAGCGCCGTCCGACTTATTCTGATTGGAGAAATTTGGTCGATCCGAACGATTGATAATTTGTTTTAACATCGTTCGTGAACTTTCTAGACCACTCACCAGGTTTCGGGGCGGGATTCTCGGTTTTGTCGAGGGCATGATTTTATATTCTCGCTCAATACCCAAAGCTTTCGAACTTGCCGATGCGAAGCAGTGATCTGGCCTGACGCAATAGTGAGGGATCCAGCAACCTAGTCGCGATGTTTAATAAAATCCCTTCCATCAACTATTCTCTCAATTTTCCATTTATTAGATCCAATGAAGAACTATACAGCTTACGTTTTAATTACCTTGCTCCTGTCTTCCATTGTCGCGCAAACGCGACGTCCGAACATCATACTAATCTACACGGATGATCAGGGATTCGGAGATTCCAGTTCTCTTAATCCAGAGGCCAAGTTCGAGACTCCTAACCTGGATAAGCTGGCGAAAGAGGGGGTCAGCTTCACGAATGGGCACTCTTCGGATTCCGTGTGTACACCGTCCCGCTACGGATTGCTGACGGGTCGCTATAGCTGGCGGACGCGATTGAAGACTGGTGTTCAAGGCGCGGATACACCAGCTTTGATAGATAACGACCGCATGACAATCGCCTCCTTGCTTCAGGAAAATGGCTATAACACGGCCATGGTAGGCAAATGGCATTTGGGAATGGATATTCCAGGAGAAATGGGGAATCGCGATTTCGATGAGCCCATCAAGGATATGCCCTTGGATATTGGCTTCGATTATTTCTATGGGATCCCGGCTTCGCTAAATTATGGCTATTTGGCCTGGATTGAAGGGCGTCATGTGGAAGTCCAGCCGACTTTGTATACGGCCAAAAAGCCGAACGATCGGCATATGGACTACCGGATTAAGCCGCCGTATTTTGAAACGCCAGAAGAAGCCAAAGCTCTCCACGGAGCAGCTGCAATCGAAGTAGCGCCTGACTTTGTGGATACGGAGTGTTTACAGCGCTTTACGGATAAAGGCATTGAGTGGATGAAGGGAAAGCTGGACGATGCCAGAGACGGAGAACCGTTCTTCCTCTACTTGCCTTTTACGTCGCCGCACTATCCTGTCGCTCCCCGCTCAGAATTTTGGGGAGAAGGCTATGCGGGTGCGTATGGGGAGTTCATGGTGGAGACCGATCACCATGTTGGCCGTGTCCTGGATTTTCTCGAAGAGAATGGAATCGATGAGAACACCATGGTCTTTTTCAGCAGCGATAACGGCCCAGAAAGATCGTGGGTGGAACGTATTGAGGATTTTAACCACGATAGCAGTGGCATTTACAAAGAGGGAAAACGCTCGGTCTATGAAGGCGGGCATCGAGTACCTTTTTTCATTCGCTGGCCTGGCGGAATCACCGAGCCAGGCCGAAGTTGGGAGGGGTTGGTCGGGCAGGTTGACCTTCTTGGAACCATAGCCGATATGATTGGCGCTCGACTGACCTATGAAGCTGGCGAGGACAGCCAAAGCTTTTATTCGGTTCTTCGCGACCCCAAACCTAAACACAAAAGGTATCCACTAATCAACCACGGTATGAAAGGGCGGTTTTCAGTGACGGAAGGTGACTGGAAGCTGATTATGCCGCATGGAGCCTTGGGTTATGAACTATACAATTTGAAAAGGGATCCCGGAGAAGAGAGGAATGTGTACGCGAGGAATCTCGCGATCGCGAACGATCTAGAAAGGAAAATTACTGAGATCATTTGCCGCGGCCGCACGACTAGAGGGCTTCCGCAACCCAACGATACAGGCTATTGGAACGATCTGAGCTGGATTACCCCGGTCCAGTATAATCGATTGTCGGCCCGCCGGTAGAAAGCGCCTTTTCGAAAGTGATATAAGTAGCAGGAGCCTTTAGGCCGGGTAATAGCGCATTTGTCATGAAACGCGGGTTGAAGCACTGCGTTGCTTGAGAGTAGTGCTGGGATTGATTGGAGCACCGAGAAGGTCCTCCCTGCCTGTGGAAAACGTGGCCTTACGCCTAATCCAAATACGGCGGGATGCCGCTTTAGATCTAGTGTCCGTAATTCAAATAGTGCTCTTTGAGAATATCGCGCCCAAAGTCGCCGTTTAAATCACGCCAAACAGTATGGGCGTGATTGGCCTTGTTTTGCACGTTGTCGTATTCGATTAGAAAAGTGGGTCCTTGAATTCGGTAGTAGTGTGGTTCACCGGGTTCAATCCCACCTGCCCAGCCAAAGCGTATCTCGCCGAATCCGGTCTCTCGGATCTTTTGAAGCCGCTCTTTGGCCAGTTCCAAGAGCATAGTGGCTGCGTAGGTGTAGATGAGTTAGAGAGCTTCTTGAAAGGGGTACATGTGGGCCGCCCGAATGCCCACGGGCGCCAGCGGTCCGACCTCGGTTGCTCGATTGGTGACGATTTCCGGATAGGCGATACTTTGGAAGTGGGCTAGCGGGCGCTGTCTTTCGTCGAAGGACTTCATGAGCTCGCGAGCAAGATCCTCCTCCTCTCTAAGGACGCGGAGCCCTTTGCGATCGCCTTCTTTAACATGAGCGGGATTGGTTCCCAAAAAGCGCGGG
>DKNL01000287.1:2291-16778 GCA_002474325.1 Opitutales bacterium UBA7389 | reverse complement strand
AAACAGAGCGGCCGCTTTGCTGGGGGTAAGATCGCCCCCGCAGGTTTCGAGGCTGTCATTCGTCGCGGGGATCGTAGAGGGCAAGGTCAGGAATATATTGAGAGGGGCTTGCCGAGCGTCTTCGAGCATCCACTCGATTCCATCCACGTCGCTCACATTACCTATCTCATGGCTATCGCAAAACAAAGTCGTCGTTCCATTTAGCAATGCTCCTTCCGCATAAGCGCAGGCCGTCATCATACTACTCTCTATGTGTATATGAGGATCGACCAGTCCCGGGGCCAAGATACCACCCTCAACATCATAGCGAGGCGCTTCTTCAAATGGGCAGCTACCTGCTTTAGCAACCGAGGCGATCCGCCCCTTGGCGATCCAAATCTCCCGATCATCCAGCATTCGCTCAGTATAGACCGAAAGGATACGGGCTCCCGTCAGGACGAGATCCGGAGCCAATCGGCCAGATGCGACTTGGGATAAGTGGATTGTAGACTCGCACAGCGGGGATACAGAAAAGCGGTTAGTTGAATTAGGCATCTCTGAATATAGCTAGTATTGCGTGAATTATATGGTTAGCCCGAGCTTGTCGCGACCATAGTCATAGGTGACGGCATCGGTCGAGGCTGCCATCTCACGCCAGCCCTTTTCCAGGCATCTATCTGCGAACACAATCAGGTCTTCATTGTATTCACTCACCAATTGCATTTTCTCTTCCTCGTCCAGAAAACTGTGAACGAGACTGTTTTCTCCAAGAGAGATGAGCTCCTTCCACGACAAATTGTATCGGCTCACGGCGACGTAGTACTCATCCGTCATATTGGAGTGCCACATGCCCCTATCATCCGTATTAAGACAGACCGGAATTCCCTGTCGCAAGTATATAGGGAATGGGTGTTTATCAAGATCTGGCACATAACCCAGAAGCTCGTTGCTAATCAAGTTGATTTCCACCAGGAACTTCTCTCCCCGCATCACTTGCATCGTTTTCTCGTCCTGAAACAAATTTATGCCGTGTCCAATTCTGGTAGCTCCCAAACGAAGCGTATCAAAGATCTGGTTATCTCGCTTTTCCGCTTCTCCTGCGTGAATCGAAATACCTATCCCCGGGTACTTCCGCAACATTCGATCATAGACGTCCGTAAACCTAGCAGCGTATCCGCGATTGTCATCCTCCCGAGCGGCCATGTTCAACCCTACCCAGAAATCGCGATGCTGGTCGATGAACTCGTAGAACCTCTCGACCTTCTCCTCCGCATCGTCTTCAAAACGTACAACAATGCCTTGGAAGCGAACGGTAACGCCTGTGGCCACCGCATCCGGCTGATTTAATCGTCGCTTGATAGCCACATTGGCTTCTTCGGCAGATAGATCATTGCCTCGACCGTCTTTCCAACCCCACGGACCTGTCTGAATTTCCAAGTAGCGTACGCCTTCCGCGGCGAATCGCTTCATGTTTTCGACAAGCAGCTCAGACATCACATCGATACTACTCAATAGCTCGTTGAGACGAGGCCATATATACTCGAAAAACTCGTCGCGACCTTCGTAGTCTTTATCTAGGACAACCGATCCAAGCCACTCTTCTCTTTCTTCCTGATTGAGACTGGTCATGGCTTTGAAATCAGTTCGGGCAGGGGCAGGTAGGCTTTTAAAACTCGATTCCGATATAGTGGTCCAAAACATCCGGTTTCTCGAGTCACGATGTTTGTTAGCGTCTGTCTTGAAGTAACCAGATACGCGATGCCTGGTATAGAATTCCTGATACCCATTACGGCTTCTATCGGTCGCGACGTCGAACCACATTTCGGGAAGCATACCTCCACCGAAGTGATGGTGGATATCCCCGCCCTTCGGCAGGGCGTAGAGGAATCGGTATAGTTCCTCCGGTGAAGCGTTTCGCTTCAGATCTTCGAAAATCAGGCCGATCTTTTTCAAAGGAATCTTTGGAGCGAGAATCTTGCTACCGTGGGTCCGCTCGCCGAATTTCCCAACTGAAGGATTCACAGGCTTAGCCTCCATCGCATCGGAGCCGATCCCTAAGACACTTCCCGCTAAGACACCCGTAGCCAAGAATCCTCGCCGAGTAAGCCTGCTTTCATTGACGAAATTCCGTTTCATAAAAAAGCGTAGTAAATAACGAATACAATAGATATCGCGTAGCTCAAGAAAGGGGCTTCTTTAGCCCTTCCGCTCAAGAGCAGAATCAGCGAGTAAAGTGTTAACCCGAATCCAATCCCCTCCGTAATGCTAAAGGTTAGCGGAATCATCAGCATCGTTATGAACGCCGGTACGACTTCGCCCAAATCATCGAACTTCAATTCCTTCAAGCCCTGAGCCATAAAAGCGCCCACCATTACGAGAGCCGGTGCGGTAGCCGCCGCCGGAACAATTAGAATAATCGGGGTAAAGATCAAGGCCACCAGAAAGCAGAGACCGGTCACAACAGAGGTGAGTCCCGTCCGTCCTCCTGATTCGATGCCCGCCGCTGATTCTATGTAGGAAGTGGTTGTCGAGGTACCGAAAAGGGAACCGGCAACCGTGGCGACGGCATCAGCGGTCAAGGCTTTGCCCATCTTCGGCATCGAACCATCCTTCCGAACGAGATTAGCCCGTCTGGATAGGCCTACAAGAGTTCCGATACTATCGAACAAATCTAGGAGCAAAAGCGTTATCAGGACATCCGCTATTTCAGGAAAGTGTTTTATCGGATACAGAATATCCAACTTCAAAAACGTTTCGGATATGCCAGAGGGCAAGGAAACGATTCCATCGGGAACTGAGGTCACCATTGCTCCTTGGCTGGGAATAATTAGGCCAATCACAGTCAGACCCAAGATAGTGATAAACAACGCCCCACTGACTTTCCTGATCGTCAGGAACGTCATAAATGCGAGTCCCCCCATAACCATCAAGGATGCTGGGGCCTTTAGGTCGCCAATCGATACAAGCGTCGCCTCGTGGGCGATGACAATCCCAACGCTTTTCAAGCCGATGAACGCAATGAAAAAACCGATTCCGCATTGAATCCCGATCTTAACCCCATTCGGTAGGGATTCGGCCAGCTTACTGCGCAATCCGGTAACCGAGAGAATGAGGAAAATGATGCCATTCCAAAAGGTGAGTGCTAGCGCCGTCTGCCAGGGTAATCCGCTGCCAATGCAGATGACGAACGCGAAGTAGCTGTTAGTCCCCATACCTGGCGCTTGGGCAATGGGGTAATTCGTCATGACCGCCATCAGAAAGCAGCCCAGGGCGGCCGCGATGGCAGTAACCGTAATAAGTGCCGGAACCGGCATACCTGCGTTGCTCAGAATCGCAGGGTTCACCGCTAGAATGTAGGCCATGGCAGCAAACGTGGTAATTCCGGCAAGGAACTCCGTTCTCACCGTGGTATTCGCCGCTTTTAGACCGAATAGCTTTTCCAGCATGAAGACCTTCAAGCAGCATCGGCGCCGATTTGCGGAAAACTTTCTTTTTTTTAAAAACGCCGCTCCCGACAATCGATTGGCACGGCTTGTGCCTTAACGCCCATATGCTTAAAATTCATCTTATTCTGACGACGATCCTAATGGCAGCGAGCGTGCCCGCTTTCGCAGAGAAGCCTATACCCGTTAAAGTCGTTGTACTTGCAATGTACGAAATGGGCGAAATTACGGGCGACCGACCAGGAGAGCTGCAATTCTGGGCCGAGCGGGAGAGTCTGGACATCGTCCTGCCTTTTCCCATGGGCAGAACGGATCTGCTCATGAGCGAAGAAGGCCTTATGGTTGCCCTGACGGGAGGAGGCGTCACGCACGCGGCCACGACAATCACCGCTCTCGGCATGGATCCGCGTTTCGACTTTTCCAAAACCTACTGGATCATCGCAGGGATAGCGGGAGCCGACCCTGAAGATGCCTCTCTCGGCACTGCGGCTTGGGCGAAGTGGGTCGTCGATGGCGATCTTCTTTACGAACTGGACGCTCGAGAAATTCCCGAGGAATGGCCCTACGGCATGATACCGCTTGGCGGCTACGAGCCCAATCAGCTCGATACCGGTTGGACGGTAGACAACATCACGTTCGAATTGAACGATGGGCTCGTAGAATGGGCCTATCAACTGACCAAGGATATGCCCGTTGGCGACACCCCGGCTTTGAAGGAATTCCGAGAGCAGTTCGTCGGTTACCCCAACGCCATGACTCCCCCGCAGGTAATCATCGGGGATTCGTTGAGCTCTTCCACCTACTTTCATGGCGAGAAGCTCAATCAATGGGCCAATGACTGGATGAAACTGCACACCGACGGCCAAGCTGAATTTGTCATGTCCAACATGGAAGACAGCGGCACGCTTACCGCTCTACGAAGACTCGCCCAAGCAGGGAAAATTGATTTCGAGCGCGTTCTCGTACTGAGAACGGCAAGCAATTATTCCATGCAGCCTAAGGACAAGGCCGCCTCCTGGAGTGCCACCGCTCCCTATCCCGCAAACGGTCGCCCTGCCCTTGAAGCGGCTTACAAACTCGGCAGCGTCGTCGCCCACCAACTGATCGAAGACTGGAACGAAACGTCTTATCGCATTCCCAAGGCCAAAGCGAGCAAGACCAAGATTAAAGTGGTGGTCGTCGCCATGTTCGAACTCGGCGAAGACGAGGGAGACCAGCCCGCCGAATTCCAAAACTGGGTCGAACGCTACCCGCTCGATCAGAAGATCTCCTTTCCACAGGGCTATCGAGATCTTCGCTACAACGATGAAGATGACGTGCTGGGAATCGTCACTGGAATTGGAACCTACCGCTCCGCCGCGTCTATCATGGCGCTGGGAATGGATCCGCGCTTCGACCTGAGCGAAGCCTATTGGCTCATTGCGGGAATCGCCGGCGTCGACCCCAACGACATGTCGCTGGGGTCAGCAGCTTGGGCCGAGTGGCTGATAGATGGAGACCTCTCTCATGAAATTGACATTCGGGAGGCCCCAGACGACTGGAAATATGGATACACGCCCATTCGGCACCCCGAATTTCCCTGGATAAACCCCCTTCCCGAGGACAAAGGAGGACTTCTCTACAAGCTAGATTCCGATCTAGTCGAATGGGCCTACCAATTAACCAAAGACGTGAGAATCAAGGATACCGATGCCATGAAAATCCTACGAAAGAAATACATCGGCTATCCAAATGCTCAAAAACCGCCATTCGTGCTCAAAGGAGATCACCTGGCAGCGATGACTTTTTGGCATGGGAAAATAATGAACAGTTGGGCCAATGATTGGGTCGACTACTGGACCGAAGGAAAAGGGGAATTCGTAACATCCGCCATGGAAGAGACCGGCACCCTCCAGTCCCTCACCTTCCTAGAAAACGCCGGGAAGGTCGATACGCAACGCGTTCTCGTCCTCCGGACCGGAAGCAATTTTTCCATGCCCCCGCCCGGCGTCAACGCGGCCGTCAATCTAAGCGGCGAAAAGAAGGGCGGATATTCTGCTTTCATTCCCTCCTTGGAAGCCGCCTACGACGTTGGCAGCAAAGCGGTACGCGAAATTGTCGCCAAGTGGGACAGCTACCGAAAAGAGCTTCCAAAGCCGGCAAAATAGAAGGCCAATAGCGGAAATCGAAAGAGGCTCCGCCAATACCGCCCTGGCCTTCACCTGCGGCAAATTAGCGGTGCCTGAAGGAGCCTCTCAAATCCGCCACTTGCGGCACGCCGTAATTGAAATTCAATCGGATATCCGGTGCCGACTCAAAGGCTAGATCGTAGTTGCTCAGAATATTGGCCAGAACGATGGGCATATGGACACGAACTAGATTTATGCCCAGACAAATGTGAGTGCTTCCACCGAAAGTCCCTTGGGCCTTTTTCGAATAATCGTTCTCGAGCCACCTCTGTGGCTTGAATCGATAGGGCTCCTCATAGACCTCATCCAAAAAATGGGCGATTGTCTGCATGTGCAGCACCTTCGTTCCCTCATCCAGCACGAAGCCTTTAAATTCGAATGGCTTAGCAACTACTCGCGACAAAACCGGGGCCGCAGGAAAGAGGCGCTCGATCTCGGCGATCGTAGCTTTTAGCACGGGAAAGTGCTTCATCCCCTCCACGAATGAATCTGCGGAATAGGATTCCAATTCTCGGCGCATCACATCCAGCCAATCGCTATCGCTGAGAATATGCTGAAGGCCGCAGTTCAAGAGCTTCGAAGTATTCCCATTTCCAGCCATGAGAAGGAGGTAGGCCTCGGAAACCAGCTCCTGCATATCAGGGGCTTCCCCCTCGATTGCCGTTCGCTCGGCGACTTGGGAGAAATTGTCGTTTACCTCCTTCCCCGCAAGGCGCTCTTCAATTTCGTGTTTCAGGAAATCGAATACGATTCTTCTGTCATCTATGAATAAGGGGTCAGTATAGAAAGACGCTCGATCCTTATCCGACATTACAGTAGAGTTGATAAAGGTTTCCTCGAACCGGATGAAAGTGTCCACTTCCTCCTCACTTAACTCGGTCTTCAGCAAGGTCGACGCATTCGCCAAGGTCAAAGTGGTCATGAAAAACGAATGGAGAGAGGTCTCGGCCCCAGCCAATCGCTCGAGCTCGGACCGGACGATCCCGTCGATCGCAGGTATCCAGCGAGCGATGGCTCCCATTCCGAAACCCGGCTTAAGCTGCTTGCGCTTCGCACGGTGGACTTCTCCATCCAATTGGGTAACGTGCCGATCGCCCATGACCTCTCGAAACGGCTTAAGGGCTTCGTGGTAATTCCAAATATCGGGGTTCTTCCAAGCGGCGGTATTCGCCTCCAAACCGCCAATACAAACCCAGGGCTCGCCTCTGAACTCAACGCTGTAAATGGGTCCCAGCTTTTTGTAGGCTCCCAGATGATCGAACTGATCCAATCCGACAGGGGCTCCCTCCCCACTCCCTGCGAAGTCAATTTCGTAGGAAGGCATATTTTCGATCGCCCCGCTTTTCATCCTTTTGCCTGTAGCATAGAACGCGCCGCTTGCCCTCATATCAGCTCTTGACTTGAGTCTTCGAAGAGAAAGCGGCTCTAGATGGATTGACCTTCAAGACAAGGCGAAGTTGGCCCGATTCTTGCATTCCCTTCCGTCTGCGCCATGGCAAAGCTAAATATATTTTCCCTCCTTCGTATTACCCTCGTTCTAGCATCCCTAGGCGGACTCGCCTCCCGCTCTGCTCCAAAACTGATTAACGGCCCGATGCCCGCGGCAAGTGCCATCAATGAAGTACTCGTTTGGGCCCAAACGTCCGAGCCGGCTGCCGTTCACATCGAATATTGGCCAGAAGATGGCGACCCAAATCAGTCCTTTGTCTCGGCCACGGTGGCAACCTCGCTGGAAACCGCGGGGGTCGCCAAGTTACGAGTTACGGAAGGAATTGAGCCAGGCCAACGCTATCGCTACCGGTTCTTAGTGGACGGCGTTCCTCAGGAATTGTATTTTCGGCAGGGGCACAGAGCCGGAGAAGAAATCCCGATGACTTTCCAGGCGAAACCACGCTGGCGCTTCGTCCCTGGAGAGCAAGCCCCTCACAGCATATTCGATTTTCGCATCGCCGCAGGAAGTTGTGCCTACATCAACGAAGAAGGCTACGATCGCGAAGGCGGGACACCCTACGGAGATGCCTATCACATCTTCGAGTCGATTTACGAGACACAGCCAGATCTGATGCTTTGGCTCGGGGACGCGGTGTACTACCGGGAAAACGACTTCGAGAATCGCTCCGGCATGATCCACCGTTGGACGCATGACCGCTCGATCCCGGAGCTGCGGGCCCTCTTAACAAGTGCCCACCACTTCGCGGTATGGGACGACCATGACTACGGGCCAAACGACATCGGCAGCTCCTATCCTCAAAAGAGCGTCGCCAAGGAAATCTTCGATCTATTTTGGGGAAATCCAAGTTCTGGGATGCCAGAAACACCCGGAATCTTCACCTATTTCAACTGGGGGGACGCGAACTTCTACTTACTGGACAATCGAAGTTATCTCACCACCTCCGTCTCCAAGCCGGAAGCCTTCGGCAAGCCCAAAAGCATGCTGGGACGAGATCAAGCGGACTGGCTTATTGAACATCTGGCCTGGGCCCAAAGCCAAATGTCGGACGATGGCAAAAGCTACCCCGCCCGCTTCAATATCATTTGCGTCGGCAATCAAGTCTTGAGCGAAGACAGCAACCCCCATCACTATCGGAACTTCCCGGATGAATGGAATTACCTGATCGACCGAATCGTCGAGGAGGGAATCGATGGCGTGATCTTTCTAACTGGCGATGTACACCATGGGGAAGTCAACCGAATGGAATACATCGGACGAGGAAATCCTGGAGTTCCCGGAAAAGCCGGCAAACCAGGCGAGACCTACCTCTTTCACGAAATCACTTCATCTCCCTTGACCGCTGGAGCCTCGAGCGGTCCGGCAAAAAATGGTGCCCGCTACGATATATTCGACGAAGCGGAAGTAGACCGCGTCGGTCAACGCAACTTCGTCACGCTCGATTTCAAAGGTCCCCTCGACAATCGCCGATTAGAAATTCGCTATTTCGATTCCGATGGCAATTTGCTGAATCGGAAAGAAGGCGGAAGGATCGACGAAATAACCGATCGCTCCGTTCTATTCGCCAACGAGCTTAGAGCGCCTAGGCGGGCAAGCGGCCCAACCGATTGATTCGTGTCTCAACCAGCTTCTCCTGCAATGTGCCAATGAATGCCCCTCGGTCTATAGAGGAATGGAAAGCCTTATCGGCCGAAAATCCAGAGAAATCCGCCGAGACCTATTGGTCCACTCTCCAGCAAATTCCCGAAGCCATTAGAACCAGCATTTTCAGCTATATACCCGATCTACAGTATCTCAAGAAAGCCTTCTCTCGGTCAGTATCCAGCTCCGATCGCCCGCTCTCTGGAGTTCCTTACCTGCTAAAGGACCTATTCGATTTCCCAAATACGCCCACGACAGCCTCATCTGCCTTTCTGGAGGAGGTCCGACCGGGGCCTCACGAAGAATCCGCTGCGTCCATCGACCTCCGACGGCAAGGAGCAGTCTTTGGAGGGAAAACGCAGTTAAACGAGTTCGCCTATGGTCTCTCTGGAGAAAATCTTCACTACGGAAACTGTCCCCACCCCTTCCGGTCCAAGGCCCTCTCTGGCGGATCTAGCAGTGGGTCTGCCTGGGGCGTAGCCAAAGGCATAGCCCCCATCGCATTTGGCACCGATACCGGGGGATCCATTCGCGTTCCCGCAGCCTGGTGCGGTCTTTTCGGCTTTCGTTTTAATCCAAATGCTTGGTCTAGAAATGGGTGTTTCCCACTAGCCTCCAGTTTCGACACTGCGGGGTGGTTTTGTGCCCGTGTCGAAGATTCCGTTGCCTCCTTTTCCGCCCTAATAACTCCGAAAAGCGAAACGCGGACGCTCAAAGGGCTGGACCTTACCGATAGAGATAGGCTTAAACATTCCGCCTTCAAAACCTGTTTATTGGATACGTTTTCAAAGCTTCGGGTCTCGAGCGACAAAGCCTTTTCAGACGCTTTCGAGAACGCGTCCCATCGAGCAGCCCGACATTTTACTGTGCTTCAAAGCAGCGAAGCGCTCGAAGCCCACAAGGCTTGGATCGAAACGCGAAAGAATCAATACGACCCAGCGGTCTGGCAACGAATCGCCCGAGCAAAAGACTGGACGGATGAAGACCTCGTCGAGGCTCGCGCAGGCGAATCGAAAATCGAATCCTTTTTTCAAGCGGCGTTCCAGGAATACGACTTCATCACGCTTCCAGCAAGTTGGACCTCGGCCATTTCAGCTAGCGAGCACACGGATTCCTATCGCGGCGAGTTACTGGATCTGACCAGTCCAGGAAGCCTCGCTCGCCTTCCAATATTCACACTTCCCATACACGCCGAAAACAGAGCGTCCACCGGAATACAGATCCTTTACAAGGATCCGCTTTCAGATTTGCCCTTGCAGATCATCGAGGCCGCATCATAAGGCCCTCTGGAAAACCTCCACTTACCCACCTCGCTTTACTCTCTCGTTGGAGCAGGTAGACAAGCCTTTTTCAATCGAAAATAGCGTCGGGCAAATATCCCGTAATCGTCGTCGTAGGAGTATTCACCAACTGGCTGACTTTCAAGTCCAGGACAATGGAGCAAGTCACATAGGCTTGCTGGCGCGTCAGGCCAACGCGCTCCTGTAAGTATCGTATCGATCTTCTCACTACATTTTTGCACAGCTCTCGAGGGTCCTCGCCAGATTCGATGAACGCATGAATCGGCTTCGCAATATAGCGGGGCGATACCAATTCTCCCGGAGTAATCAAGTACGGAGATTCTAACGGAGCGTCTTTAATTAGCTCCACTCTCAAAGTCACCTTCATCGGAGCTTCCATCCCATTGATGCTCACTTCCCCATCGCCTTGAGCCGCATGGCAGTCGCCGGCACACAATCCCGCTCCTGGAACGAAAACCGGCAAATGCAGCGTCGATCCGGCCACCAAGTGCTTCACATCCATGTTGCCGCCGAAGGCGCCAGGAGGGCGAGTGCGAAACTCGCCCAGAGCTTCTCGCTGCACGCCGATGATGCCGCAAAAGGGATTCAGGTCCAAAGTGAGCCCTGGCATGGAGCGCGTTTGCGTCTCACCCAATTCCCAGATCTGCAGAAAGACTTCGTCGAACTCGGTATCCAGCAAGCCCAAACCCGGAATGATGCTCGTCCACGCCCAATTTTCGTGCTCGTACTCGATGATATCTATCTTGAGGCGATCGCCCTTGCCCGCTCCCGCTACCTCAATTGGCCCAGTGAGACCATGAACCCTCATCTTGTCGGCCTTTTCCCAATCGGTTGCTGTCGACTCCTTCGATAGCTGCCCGTCGCTGGCGTCATTCATCTCAATGGTCACCGTATCGCCAGACTGGATGCTGAGCCTTGGCTCGTAACTGCGGTCCCAGCGGTTATATGTAATCGATTTGTCTAGATAGTGGTCAGCCATGTGCGGTATCAGTTTCCGACCTTCGCCCAATTTCAGGACGGCAAGGTCGCTCGAGGCTTAAATCAAGTAGTCGGTCGAGTTCGTCAGCTGGAACGTAGCACCGCTTCCAGTCGACGGATATAGTCTTCGAGATATTCCTTCGGATCCAGGGCGTTGGCGCGCTTTAATCGCGAAACCGCGCTCGCGTAATCCCTTAACGTCACCTCAACGCGAGCCAGGGCGACGAGTCCTTTGGACTCGAACCCTTTTACTTTCGAAGCACGCTCGTATTGGATCATGGCGTTCTCCAAGTCCTCCTTGCTCCGATAGTAATCGCCCAGGCTTATCAAGGCTTTCCCATTGAGGGGGTCTTGGGCGACGATGGACTCCAAGATGCGGGCCGCTTCATCAACCCGACCCAAGGCGATCGAGGCTTCAGCCTTAAGGTTCAAAATCATCAATTCTTCCTCTGGGGATATCGTCGCTCCCCCAGACTCTAATTCGTCCACGAGTTCAATCGCTTCGCTGTAGGCATTACGAGCTCCCAGACCTTCTGCCATCCTGATAAGCTTGCTGGCCTCCAAGTCGGAGAATCCAGCCGCTTTTCTATAGCGCTCTACAGCCAGTTGCGGCAGGTTCTCGTTCAAAAGCAGGTCTCCCAGCAAGGCCAGGCTTCGCGACGAGTCTTCACCCATTCTATCGAGTAGCTCCAAGTTGGCAATGGCCTTTCCGTACTCGCCCTCTCCCATATAAGCATTGGCTTGCATCATCCAGAAATTGGCATTCGCCGGATTTTTCTCAATCATGTCATTAAGCATGCCAATCGCTTCTTGGACCAACCCAGTATCGAGTAGAGAATTCAACTTCCCGAGCAACCAGTCGTTGCTCTCAGGCTGAAAAAGCAATGCCTGCCGGTAGGAATCCAAAGCGAACGAAGCATCACCCGTATTCAAAAAGCAATACCCGAGCAAACCGTAGAGCGTTCCGTTGCCTCCACCTATTTCAATGGCTTCAACCAGCATGGGCTTAGCCTCAACGTAGTCTCCTTTTTGAACCAGAGCGTATCCGATATTCTGGTAGGCTCTGAAAAAGTTAGGGAAGCGTTCAATGGCTCTTCGGTAGTGCTCGATCGCTTTGTCCAGCTCACCTTCCTGCAAATACAAGCTTCCTATCGTGTAAATAATCGCCGCCGAGGTCTCGGGCGTAAGGGCCTCTTCCAGCAAGCGGATAGATTCGCTCGGATCCGTATTCATGAACTCCGCAACCGTCTCCAGAAGCTCCGCCTCCTCGGAAGTAATCTTCGGGTTGATCTCCATGTCGAAACCGTAGCTGCCAAGAAAACGCTTCTTGAATTCCGGGTTGCCCCATGAGTTTTCCGTTAGAGGATAAACCCCATCGGAGGCACTGTGGACAGTAGGCGTGGCGACCCAGAGGGCTCCGAACGCTATCGAAAGACGTAGAACAGTATTTTTCATTTGAGCGTTTGAATTTAAAATCTAAATCCGATTGGAAAAATATAACGGGCTTTTACAGGATCCCCATTTTTTTTGGGAGCCGTCCAAATCCATTGTTCGGCCGCTTCAATCGCGGGCCCCTCTAGGGCTGGGTCAGAGGATTCGACGATTTCAAGCACGGTGGTCGAACCTTTCTCGTCGATCATTACCTCGAGACGTACGATTCCCGAACGTCGCTCCTTTTTAAATTGAATTGGCGGAATCATATTCACCCGCTTGATCGGATTGGGGCGTTCGTCCAGATCCTTAACGTCGAACAATTCCAGGTCCGCCAAGGCATTCGGCTGAGCCTCCAGCGCGCCAAAGCCTAGCCCCGCCGCTTGAGCATCTCCAATTCCTGGGTTCATCGCCATTTCCAGCTGAGCTAAATCGAGAGGTGGAGGTGGCTCTTGGAGTTCCGGCGGAGGCTCCTCCTGCTCCTCGGGTTCGGGAGGTTCCTCCATATCCGGCGGACTGGGAGGAGGCGGAGGTGATATATCGAACTCGCGATAATCGATCACTTCCTTGCCATCTCCCGAGAGCATTTGCGTAAAGGGAAGCAATACGTAAATCACTAGGATCGTGATGATCGCGTAGACGATTGCTCTAATGAAACCGATTCCCCGTTTCCTTGGCTGGTAGCCATTGGAAAACCTCGATTCTACTGGAGCCGCTTCACCCATCGAATCAATCAGTGGATACGTTTACCGACAAAGCCCCTGCGAGCTTCGCTTCATCAATAACGCGAATAAGTAATTCCGTCGTCACGGTCTTATCCGCCTGAACGATGACCGGCATCTTTTCCTTCTGAGACAATCGCTTGACGGTAGAACGTACGCCTGTCGGCCCGATTTCCCTGCCTCCGTACACGACTTTCCCATTAGCGGTTATCGCGATTAGGATACTGTTTTTTTCTAAATCTTGGGCAGAGGAAGCTTGGGGCTTATTCACCTCCACGCCAGTCTCCTCTACGAAAACCGTCGTAACGATAAAAAAGATCAACAGGATGAATACCATATCGATAAGAGGCGATATGTTGATTTCGTCGCTTCCCTCCTCAATACCAGAAAATCTACGTTTCACACTCATGGCGATTCGGGCACCCCTTTCTTTTCGACGCGCTTTAGATTCATGATCTCTACCTTCGTAAAGAAGGCATCCATCTGACTGCACTTCCTTTTGGCGATGCTTAAGAGAACGTATCCAGGTATCGCTAGCACGAGGCCGGTCTGGGTTGTTATCAAGGCCTCGGAAATACCGCCCGCAACCATATCTACCGTATTGCCTGCGGAACTGGACGCCAAGCCCCCGAACGTGCTCAACATACCTGTCACGGTTCCCAAAAGTCCCGTCAGCGGGGCGGTTCCAATCAAAATGGACGCGAAAAGCAGTCTCCCATTCAAACGGCCGATATGCACGTTTCTAATTTCCGCCAAGCGGTCCCTTACGTCTTGCATCGAGCGGACTTCGTGCTGGGCGTATTGGAGAATATCGCCGACCGCTCCTTTCGCCTCGCTCGGCAAATCGATCCAGTGACCCCATTGATCAGGATCGCTGTCAGAATAGTTATTGGCGTTCAAGTAGACCAGAATCTCGTATAGCGTGTAGTAAATAAGTGCCCCAAGAATCGCCAAAGGGATCATGAGAGCCCCTCCAGAGCTCCAAATACTGACGACCTCTTCTACGAATCCTGTCATTGCCTCAATTTCGAAGTGCTCAACTTAACTCGTCGATGCCTTGACCCCGTTGACAAAAGACATCGCAACCCTCTCCATACCACCCATAATGCTCCTCGCCCTACGCGAAAGGAACGCGTGGAAAATCAGCGACGGAATTGCGACGACCAAGCCGAACTCCGTTGTAATCAAGGCCTCGGAAATACCGCCTGACAAGGACTTCGCATCCCCCGTACCGAAAATCGTGATCAGCTTGAACGTGTTTATCATACCGGTCACCGTACCGAGCAGCCCAAGTAAGGGAGCAGTGGCAGCAGTCACCGCGATAATGGATAATAGGCGCTCGATCTTCGGTTGCGTGGATATCATCTTCTCGAG
>DKNL01000287.1:0-1912 GCA_002474325.1 Opitutales bacterium UBA7389 | reverse complement strand
ACAATCATCTCACCCGTAGGTCCAGGCATCCGACGCGCTTCATGCTTGGCTCCTGCGAGATCGCCGGAACGAATCAATTTGATTACCTTACTCAAGGAATCCCCCGTCAGCCCTTTGTGGCCCATCAGTTCGAACAGCTTGTAAAAGGAAACCGCCAGCGACACGAACGCAAATCCCAGTATTGGGAAAACCCATACCCCTCCTTTGAGGATATGCTCGATCGCCGTCTCATCGGTCGAAGCGATGGCGATAGCCTTTCCGAGCGTAGGATCTAAAGGCAGGGATCCTTCTCCACTGGAAGCGACCTCCGAAATCTCGACGCTCTCGCCCTCGATGGGCAAGGCACTCGCTTCACCAGACTTTGCCGCCAAGTTCAGTCCGCTCATGCTAGAACTCCCGCTGGAGAAGTAGGAGACAGGACCGAAAAGCACGAAAGAACCCGCTTCGAGAGCACCAGAGTTCACCACCGCTTCGCCTTCGAAAATCTGTCCGCCTATAATCGACTCGACACGGTCCATTCCCAGCTCGACCGCCGCAATCTGCCTAGAGATCACCGCCTCGTAAGAAAGACTCGGGTCATCCACCGCCAGTAGGGTTTCATCGATCGCATCCTGATATAGCAACCTCTCTGCCGCATCCGCCCGAGACTCGATATTAGTCACATATTCCGTCATAAGGCTGACAAGATAATCCACCTCGTCCTTGCGCTGCTTGGTGTTATTCTCCAAGGACGAGATGTCAAATCCCTTGGCGTCCCTCGTTCGTGACACCTTCTCAAACGTTTGTCGCAATTCTCTAACCTCCAGACTCAGCCGATTCAAATCCTTTGATAGCGGCGCTTTTTCGTCTGCAACCCTTTTTCGCAATTCAGCTAGTTCCTTAATCGAACTGTCAAGAGACGCCTCCAAGGAATCGACGGCCGAATCAAAGGCCCCCAATACGGGAATGGCGAGAATAGACAGACAAGCTAAAAATGAAATTATACCTCTCATAAAAACACCAACCCTCACGTTACTTAATCTTCACTGGAAGCGTGACGAACTCCGCCTGAACTTCCCCCGCGTACACCGCAAACAGCGCGGAAATCTCTTTTCCACTTTCCGGAGTCTCCTCCCAAACCCAACCCTCGTCCGAAGGAACTCCAATCCCCACGTAAGTGCCTTCTCGATTCTTGAAAAAAGCGCCCGCGAGGCCAAAATACAAAATGTCTACTTCCGACTGCCCGGAATCCAGTTTCTGGATATCCGAAACGAGTTGCACTCCACTATTGAATTTGTCCGCTTGACTTAAAATCGCGATCACGCTTTGCAGGCGCTGGGAAACCGACAACCTGAAATCCTCCCCTTCTCTTGGGATTCGAGCGAAGAGCGTAGAAACCTCCTCTTGCAAGGGAGTGGGAAACTGCTTGTGCAGCGCGAGCACCCGCCCTTCGACGCTTTCAATCTTACTGCCGAGAACCTCGACTGCGGCCTTGTATTCGTCGCTCTCTTCTATAAGTCCCTTCCGCTTCTTATCCGACTCCGACAATCCCTCCTCGGCCATTTTAATCTTCTCGGTCAAACTTTCCTTTTCCGTTTCCAGCAAAGCGATCATATCCTTGATGATCGCTTGGTCCGCTTCCCAGTCCGCCCTCTCTTCTGAAATGGTTTTTTCCACATCAACCCATTCACTCACTAGATTTCTAGCTTCGTCCAGGGTTTGGGCATTTAGAGCAGCGACTTGAATAAATCCGAATGAGAAAGCGGCTTTCAAGAGCCGCGACAACAGAGACCTACCGATATTCACAGAGAACCTCTTAGCGGAAAATGCGCCAAATCCAAATTCGGCGCCAATTCTAAGCCTCGTGCCCTTGATGTGACAAAATTAGACCATTGGCTGCTTAGCCGAGCAGCTCAAAATAGAACAAATAATC
>DKNL01000295.1:29005-36317 GCA_002474325.1 Opitutales bacterium UBA7389 | reverse complement strand
AGGCGTCGATCCAAGCCGTTGTGGTACCAAGACAATTGGTTGTAGTCCAAGCCGAGGATATGTAGGACCGTCGAATAGAACTCCCAAATGGTCGTCGGATTCTCTTGGGCTCGACGACCGAAGTCGTCAGTGGCTCCATAACTCGTGCCACCTTTGACCCCGCCCCCCATCATCCAGAGCGTAAACCCATCCGGATTGTGATCCCGGCCCACAGTACCATTCTGGCGCGTCGGCATGCGACCAAACTCAGTCGTCCAGAGAACCAGCGTGTCTTCCGTTAGGCCCCGCTGCTTCAAATCCGTAAGCAGGGCGGCAGTGGGTTGATCAAACACCGGCATATGTCGCTCGTAGTCGTCTTTCAATGTCTTGTGAGCATCCCAATTCAGAAGCCCGTCTACGCCACTGGCTCGAGACGCACAGTAGAGATTCACGTAGCGGACGCCCCGCTCAAGAAGCCGCCTGGAAAGAAGGCAATTGCGAGCATAGGCAGCCTTCAAGTCGTTCTGTGAATCCGTCCCATATAGCTTGTGGATGTGATCGGGCTCGTTCTTAAAGTCGCTCACTTCCGGAGCAGACAGCTGCATTCTGGCCGCCAATTCATAGGCGCCTATACGAGCCTGAAGATCGCTCTCCTTTTCCCGGACCGAGGCATGGTTTTCGTTGAGGAAGTTCAATAAGTCTCGCGTGTCCTGTTCCTCCTCATTGCTAATCGAATCGGGTGTATTCAGATTTCTTATCGGGCGATGGGCGGCCATGGCGATCGCCTGATGCTCAGCGGGCAGAAAGCCATTGCTCCAGTTAGCTTTCCCATTCGGAGGTTCACCCCGAATATCCGGAATGGCCACATAAGTCGGCAAGTTATCCGCCATGCTTCCCAGGGCGTAGCTGATCCAAGCTCCCGCGCTGGGAAATCCCTCCGAAGGATGTCCCGTGTTAACGAATACGCAACCGGGACCATGCGTATTGGTTTTGGACTTCATTCCGTGAAAAAAGGCGATGTCGTCCACATGCTGGGACATATTCGGCAGCATCGTCGAGAACATCTTCCCGCTTTCGCCCGCTGGCTTGAAAGGAAAGGGACTCCTCATCAAAGGGCCATTCTTACCCTGGAAAGAAACGAAATTCTCTTCCCCGGGCAAGGGCTTGCCATCGTACTTTTCCAGCATGGGCTTGTGCTCCCAAAGATCCATGTGGGAAGCCGCTCCAGGGCAGAAAATCTGCAGCACCCTTTTGGCTCGAGGCTCAAGATGGGTCATTCCTTGGCCCGGTGCCCAGGTCTTGGCATTCAAGGCGCTGGATCCCAATAGATGACTCATGCCGACGCCCATTAGACCCGTTGTGACATTGCCCAGAAAACGGCGTCGCGAATATTCATAGAGATCTTTTTCCATGCGTATCCTTAATCCAAATATATGAGTTCGCTAGAATTTATGATCGCCCGGCAAAGCGTCTTAAGCCCATGTTTCTCTACTGCTATTCTAGATCGAGTTTGCTCTTCTCGGCCAGGCAGACGCTGGAAAGCCAGTTCGAAAACTCTATTTATCTGCTCGTCAATGTCGCCCCCGGCCTCCGACACAGCCCGATCGGCCAAGGAGGCAGCCATATCCAACGTAAAGGAGTGGTTCATCATGGTCAAAGCTTGCAACGGCGTCGTCGTCTGCGAACGACGTGGTTGAGAGAGCGTGCAATCCGCTTGATCGAAGTCCGTCATCAAATCCACCACCGAAGCTCTGGCATTTTGATGGTACACTGATCGACGATAAGTGTCCGGGTCAAACTGGTCCAGTGGTTCGTAAGTCGAGACATTGTCTCTCATGTAGTGATACAATCTAAATCCAGGTCCTCTTGGTTGGGTATCCAAATCGCCGGACATTGCCAATATGGTATCCCGTATTTCCTCCGCCGAAAGCCGACGGGGTGGAAATCTCCAAAGCAAACGGCTATCGGTATCGATTTCCGCTCCATCTGATCGCCAGGTTGACGATTGCCGATAGACGTCGGACAGCATGATCATTCTGTGCATTGGCTTTAACTGCCAACCGTTATCGATCAGCTTGCCAGCCAGGAAATCCAGGAGCTCTAGATGCGTAGGTCTACCGCCCATATATCCGAAATCGTTAGGCGTATCCACGATACCTTTACCGAAATGGTAGTGCCACAATCTGTTAGCTAGAACACGAGGGGTGAGGGGATTGTCTGAGCTGGCTATCCAATTTGCGTAGGCCAACCGACGATCTGATTCCGAGGCGTTTTCGGTCAATTCGTATCCAGGCAAGGATTCGCTCAAGGTGGAAAGGCTAGCGGGAATCACCTCGGACCCCGGTTTTTGCGGGTCGCCCCCGACAAAGACGCTAAAAGGCCCTTTCGCATCTTCCTCGCTACGCCGGCCGACCCAGGCAGTGGGGAGAGCGGGAACGCGATTGATCTCCCGCTTAACGTTGGCCAGTTCTCGCTTCAACGCCACCTGCAGATTAGATTCCTCCTCATTCAGGCCCATCCTTAGGAGACGGTGATCGAGGTGACTTGGATTGTGGTTCGTCGCGTCCCGGGCCGGATTCAAGGGTTTCTTGGAAACCGGCTTCCGATCGCGTCCATGGGCAACTTCAAGCCATTCGTCTCCGTCCATAGAAACTTCGATGCGGTAGTCAGCCAAGAAGGAGAACTTGAAAAGATCAGGAGCCTCCTCTCCTTGGGCGCTGGAAAAGAACACCCGGCTAATCTCCGTTGGCTCCGTGAGCTCGATGACCAAGTGATCCGAGGTGGCGATAAAGCGGAATCCGATCTCCCCATCGTTAGCGTGCTGGGCCCCGTACGCATTCGGAAAGTCTTCGATCTCTCGAGCTTTTCCTGAAGCAATGCCTCCATTGGAAGACAGGGCAACGTTGCGTGGTTCGTCTTCGTTCGACCAAACTTCGAACTCATCAATGCGAAACCCGGTGTTGGACTCCGGATTCAGGTCCATCGATTCGCAAACCAATCGAACGTATTTAGCGACAACCGGATCGAAACGGTCTTCCGTCCCGGTTCTATCAACCGAAGGACGAACCCATTCGGCTTCGAATTGAGCCAGATTCTCCCGGGATCGCTCCAGTACCGCCTCTCTCAAATCCTCTATTTCCGTCTCCAACCGCGTTCTCTCCTCGTTCAAGGGTTTCAACTTTTGGGCTCTGGCACGCTTCTGCTCTGGGGTCGCCCAAGGAACGGAGCCATGCCGAACTCCAGAAAACGTCGCGAAGACTTTATAGTAATCCACTTGGCTAATGGGATCGAATTTATGATCGTGGCATCGAGCGCAACTGAGCGTCATCCCCAGAAATGCCTCACCAGAAGCGTTAATGATTTCATCTAGCGTATTGGCCCTAATTTGAGCCGCTTGAACCGCATCTTGATTGTTCACGGTGTCATAGGGCCCGGCGACCAGAAACGCCGAGCCGATTTCCACTTCTGGATCGCCTTGGGCGATCACATCGCCCGCGAGATGCTCACGAATAAAAACATCGAAGGGCTTATCCTCGTTTAACGATTGGATAACGTAGTCCCTAAAAGGCCACAAATCCTCGATTATCCAATTTTGCTCGAATCCCACGCTTTCCCCAAAGCGCACCACATCCAGCCAGTGTCTTCCCCAACGCTCCCCATAATGTGGCGAAGCCAGCAAGCGATCGATTAGCTTTTCGTAGGCTAGTGGATCCGAATCACTCACAAAAGCGGCTACTTCCTCGGGAGCAGGTGGTAGTCCAATCAAATCGTAAGTGGCCCGTCGGATGAGCGATCGGCGGTCCGCCTCTGGATTCATGACTAAGCCCTCATCTGAAAGTCGCTCCTCAATATAGGGGTCTACGGAACTAAACTTTGGATCGCCGATCGCCTGGTAAGCCCACCAGGATTTGCCTGCCTTGGAAGCTTCCTTCAAAACCAGGCCTTCGGGCCAGTCCGCTCCACCATCGATCCAGGCGGCCAGGAAATCCGCTTCCTCAGATGTCAGGGGCTCCCCTTCTTCAGGCATGTCAGGCGGTTCATCTGGTCCGTATGGCAGGGTGATCCAGTGCAGCATGCTGTCTTTCGAATTTCCAGGAATCAGCATGCCTTCCCCAGCCGACCGAATATCGGCCAATGTCGCCATCGAGAGGTCCCCCTTCAGAATATTCGGATTGTGGCATCCCAAGCATTTCTTCTCGAGGATCGGGGCGATATCCGCTTCGAAATCCAGCTCTTGCCCCAATGCAGTTCCAGTGATACCGATCGCCATTGGAGCGACTAGTAAAACACTGAAACTATTTCTTTTGGGCATTGGATAAGTGACGAATCATCGGCGGCGAACTTGCGAAATGTCTAGATTGAAGTAAAACCTAAAACTAGCTACGTGGTTTTCAAGGTGACGGACGATCTCAGAACAAGGTAACGGAAAATCTCTGAGCACCCATAAAATTGAAGTAGCACGGGCATCCTGCCTGTTTCCCCAATCTTCTATACAGGCAGGATGCCTGCCCTTCTCTCCAATCGGGCGTTCGCTTTTCGCCCGAAACGAATAAAGAGTTGCCTCAACTCCCGATTGTCCGATCGTCTCAAACCGTTGTATCCGCCAATCAGTCACAAGGCATTTTATTCGGCAATTCGATCATGACTCTCGAAATAGCCATCGTTCTCGCCATACTCGTAGTTTCCCTCATCCTTTTCATATCCGAAAAAATACGGATGGATGTAGTGGCGCTATTGGTACTAGTGACTCTGGCATTCACTGGACTCGTGACACCTACCGAGGCTTTGGCGGGCTTTAGCAATCCCGCGGTGATCACCGTTTGGGCCATGTTCATTCTCAGCGCGGGGCTGACTGAAACCGGCGTGGCCGCAATCATAGGCAGGCAGGTACTAAAACTGGCTGGCATTCAGGAAAATAGAATGATCATCGTGATTATGCTCACCTCGGGCGTCCTGTCAGCTTTCATGAACAACATCGGGGTTGCGGCATTCATGCTTCCGGTTGTCATATCTATTGCTAGAAAAACTGGGGTTGCCCCTTCCCGCCTCTTAATGCCACTGGCATTCGGCTCTCTTCTTGGAGGATTAACCACCTTGATTGGGACACCTCCCAACCTGCTTATTAGCAATAGTCTCAAAGAGGCTGGATATGAGCCCTTCGGGCTTTTTGATTTCAGTCCCATCGGCGGCACCGTCATGATAGCGGGAGTCCTCTTTCTCGCCTTCGGGGCTCGCTTCTTGCTCCCCAAACGCGATCCGGGCACTTATGAATCCGAAACCATCGACCGTCAATCCCTTCAAAGCCAATACCAGCTGATGGAGCGGTCCTTCTACCTGAGATTAAATGAGCGTTCCCCTCTATCCGGCAGGACACTCGCGGACGCCAATCTCAGCCAGGCTCTCGGATTTCAAGTCATCGCCCTCCAACGAAAAGGCAGCACGCTCTTCTCCCCTAATCCCAATACGATGCTAGAAGACGGAGATCGTCTATTTACCCAGGGCAATTCAGATCGCCTCAACGAGCTCATCGGCTGGCGAGATCTCAAACCCGTCGAATCGCAAGGCAATCGGCTCACGCTAGAACCCGGTTTATCCTTGATTGAAGCCCAGGTATCGGACTCCGCCGATTTTGCAGGAAAGACTATAGTGGAACTCAATTTTCGCCAGCAATTCGGCTTGAACGTCCTTGTTATCCATCAGGATGGCGAAACGCGCCACCAAAATCTGGCTAGACAGCTATTGAATGCCGGCGATCGCCTTCTGCTCCAGGGCTCCAGGGAAGCTGTTGACGCTATCCAAACCAATCCATTTTTCGAAGATTGCAAGAGCCCCTCTCAGTCGATTATAGACCGCTACCAATCAGCCCAGCGAAAGCTTTTCGAAGTGGAAATTCCCGATGGGTCATGGCTCGAGGGCAAGGCGTTGGCGGACAGTAGACTAGGTCAGACTTTCGATATTCAAGTCATAGCTATCGAGCGTAAAGGCGAGGAGATCCTACTACCCGATCCGCACATGTCGCTTCAAGTTGGGGATCGCCTGATGCTCCATAGCCGTCCCGATAAGCTGGATACGATTCGAGGGCTTCAACAGCTAAGCATCGAAACTATGGATGAAGCTGACAGAGCAATCCTAGAGGCCGAAGACATCGAACTTATTGAGGCCACGCTCGCGCCCAATAGCACTATCGCAGGGAAAACGGCTGCCGATTTGGATCTCCGTAATCGCTACGGCTTGCAACTGCTCGGGATTTTACGAGCAGGGAACGCTATCCGCTACGGTCTCGGCGATAAAACGATCGAGTATGGCGACGCGCTCTTGCTTATGGGGCCGAGAGAAAAAGCGGAATTGCTCCAAGGCGACAAGGACTTCCTACTATTAAGCCAGCTACCGAAACTGGTGAAGCTGCCGCGAAACAAACCCATACTCGCTTCCACAATAATGGCGATGGTCATTATCCCTGTATTCGTCGGCTGGATGCCCATCGCTCTTACCGCAATCGCCGGAGCCACGCTAATGGTGCTAACCAAATGCTTGCGAATGGAAGAAGCGTATCGCTCTATCGAGTGGAAAGCCGTCTTTCTGATCGCTGGAATGCTTCCTCTGGGAACGGCGATGCAGGAGACTGGAGCGGCCACCTATCTCACTCAAGGCCTGCTATCGATGGTTGGTGACCAAGGGCCTTGGGTTGTCGTGGCTAGCCTCTACATCATTACTTCCCTGGCGACCACCATCATACCAACGGCAGCCCTCGTAGTCCTAATGTCGCCCATAGCAATCCAATCGGCGGAGTCTCTAGGCATCTCGCCTTATAGCGTCATGATGGCTATTGCGATGGCCGCTTCGGCAAGCTTCACCAGCCCTATCTCCCACCCTGCCAATATACTTGTCATGGGTCCAGGAGGGTATCGATTCAACGACTACTTGAAAGTGGGTATTCCCTTAGCCTTCGTCGTATTTCTGACAGCAATGTCTGTACTGCCCTTCCTGTGGCCTTTCGAATAGTCCTGGTAGCCGGCGAATATAGTTTCAAAGTTCAGCCCCCTTTATAATCTAATGGTAGCGGAGGAAATGTATTCCTCCACAGAGACAAGCCCCCTCACTCCTCCAATTCCGGGTGTCCTTCGCCTCGGGCCCGACGCAGATTCTCCACGGCGATGATGTCTCGATAATTGGCTTCCAAGCGATTGGTTCGCGACTCTGTCAATGCGACACGAGCCTTTAGAACATCCAGCTGAGTAATCGCCCTAGCTTCATAACGGCTATCCGCCAATCTCAGCGCTTCTTGCAATTCGGACATCGCCTGCCTAAATCGACCCTTTCTAGCCCCCCATTG
>DKNL01000295.1:3019-28665 GCA_002474325.1 Opitutales bacterium UBA7389 | reverse complement strand
CCCCCATTGGCCATCCTCCAGGGGCATCGTCAACCGAGCTAGAGAAATTGCCCCGCCGCTTACCATAGCTTCCGATCAAATCCACTTTTGGTAGATAGTCAGCCCGAGCGATTTCCAAACTAACGTCCCTAGCGAGCTCGATATCTCTCAGTACCAAAGCCTACTCATCCATTGCGAAAAGTATGCCGTTATCTGGGGCGGAGGAGCGCTATAAATTAATCTATGCCCCGTACTCTTACCCTTACTGTCCTCTCAAATTCGGGATCGGTCCGCTCCTTTTATAAGGTTCGCGGTGGGCTTCAAGATCATCTCCTTGGGATTTCGCCCATTCGGCGAGTTCTTTTCGCATTTTCTCCAAAACATTCCTGCATTCAGGATTCCATGCCAAATTATTGTATTCCATTGGATCCTCTTCGAGGTCGAAAAGCTCGAATTCTTCGCGAGTGTAGTAATCGCGGATAATAGCAGCCGCCTTGGGATCGACTTTGGCAGCCTCGTCCCATTCGTCCCAAAACGCTCCCGCCCCATCCTTCCGGAGCCGATCTGAATGGTTGGTAAAATAGGCATCAGCTCGCAGATTGTGGATGTATTTATATTTTCCTATACGAACGCTGCGGATTGGATATATATTCATAATCCTGTCGCCCGTATGCGTCGTGAACATGCGATCTCGATGGGCTCGAGATTCGCCGCTTAAGATGGGTAGAAATGATCGACCGTCGATATCTCCGGGAATAGACCCACCCGCGGCGTCGATCAATGTAGGCACGATATCCACCCAACTGACCATCGCATCCGTACGAACCCCTTTTTCTACCTTACCTGGCCAGGATACGATCATAGGAATGCGCACACCCGTTTCATACAAATTCCATTTGCCACGAGGCCACTGCCCTCCGTGATCACTCGTGAATAGGAACATAAAATCATCGCCGAATAGATCCGTGGCAATATCGTGGATACGGCCCATCTCTTCATCCATTCCCGTGATATCGGTTAAATATCTGGCCCAATGGTTTCTCGTTTCGGGCGTATCTATTAGATAATCGGGAAGATGGATTTCATACGGATCGTAAGTGGATTCTTCCGACCAGGCCACATGAGGGCGTCGATCGCCAACCAATAGGCAGACGGGTTCTTCTAACTGAGTGGACGCTATCCATTCGCGAACGGCGACCGACATGTTGCGAGGAGATCGCGAATGGAAGTTCAACCCATCGAACTCGCGCGTCCCGTGCGCCACCTTCCCGAAGGAGGCAACCGTATAGCCCAGCTCGTCAAGTATTGGGAAAAGGAATTTCGTTCCGGGATATACCTCCGTGTGATTGGCATGGGCCCCATGGCGGGCCGGCATTAGACCGGTCAGCAGGGAGAATCGATTTGGGCAGCAGGATGGCGAGGCCACGTAGGCTTGGTCAAAGGTCATGCCATTGGCAGCCAATTTTTCCATAGTCGGTGTTCGAGCATCGGGGGAACCGTAGACCGAACTATCCGCTCCTCCCATGTCGTCAGAAAGGAACACCACCAAATTGGGGAGCTCTTTTCCAAATAGAGCGTAGCTAGCCGAAATCAAAAAACACGCAATGAGTAACCGGATGTTCATAGCAAAATAAATGATTAACCAGTAATGTGAGCCTGGCTATTTAATTTCCCTTACCGACAACGATTGCAGGGTCCAACTGCCGGTATGTTCCGACGGGAAACGAGCTCGGCTATCAAGACGCAATGTCTGGCCAGCCTTTAATACGCCCAAGTCGCTAAGAACGCCGCTTTGATCCTTCTCATCGATATCCGCGTTCACGCAGTAGATCGATAGTGGCGCGCCGTCTCCGATAGTGTAGTGACCACCAGAATTTTCGCTGATCGATAGCAGACTCGCATACTCAACAACGACATTCCTGTTGAAGCGGATGAGTATAGCCTCGTTTCCGTCGACTGCATTGGCATCGCCACCACTAACCCCTAGCCCATCGAAATTCGATGTGAACGTCGCATTCGAAAACGATCGATCACCTTTCTCGGCGCTGATCGTCGCCCGCACCGAAGATTTTTTCGCCGCTATTCTCGCATTTCGCGCCTTGGCTCCATCGAGTTCGACATTCGATCGAAAATCGAACTCTATTGGCGGTCCCAATTTCATTTCCGCCAATCGATGGCCTCCAGCATTGCGATGGAGAACAGCTAATTCAGATATGTATTCAATCAATGGTTTCACATCTGAACGATCGATTAGGTTCGCTTCTTCCATTTGATCGGTCTTGAGATCGTAAAGCATATAGGGTCTAGCTTTTCCTTGACGCAGCAATGCAGGATCAAAAAACAATTTCCACTGGCCCTCGAAACGCTTTCCACCCACTACCGGAGAGTCTATTCGCAATACCGCTACCGCGGGATCCTCCCCAGCTTCCTTATGGTCGTGATGCATGATCAAGGATCGCGCTTCCGCTGAGGCATCCCTCATGGCTTCCAGAATGCTGTAACTGTCCTCCCCTCCTTTCTGACCCGATCCATAATCGGGCATCGATTGTCCGACAATCTCGGCGAAAGTCGCGAATACGTCCTGCAAGCCAATCAAAGCTTCATTTTTCTGACCAGGCGTATTCGCAGATCCATCACCAACTCTTCCGGCCCTCCAAGCTGCAATGAAGGGAACACGGTGTCCACCTTCGAACGAGGAGGCCTTGTTGCTTCGAAAAGGGCCTGTAGCGATATCGCTATTCTTTTCCGCCCCATTGTCGCTAGTGAAAATGACCAGGGTGTTATCGATCAATTTCTGGCCCGGATTGCGCGGATCGTCGTTAGCCTCCAGCCAGTCTATCATGCGCCCCAAAGCGACATCATTTTGATAAATGTAGTCGTTTCGAGCACCAGTGGGATTCCCATCTTTCGCGCGAGCCGCACCCACAATCGGAATACCACCTATAGATACATCTGCGGTATGAGGCGTGTGATTGGAATTCGTAGGATAATATAGAAAGAACGGGCTTTGTTGGCTTCCAGGGCTACCCACATGATTGGTCATGAAGCTAAGGGCGTTGTCAGAATGGCGGCTACCCAGTTCTTCGAGCACGTAGGCATTGGGGCCAGAAGTGACTATTCCTTTTTTCGTGCCCGTTGACCCAACTACGAACCGTCCATCGATGTGCCCAGGTCCCCTAAGTTGAGTAAGTTTTTCGTCCTTGATGACCGGTCCGGATGATAAATGCGACCGGCTCGTAAAGCGGGCGAAATCGAATCCGTGATCTATTGGCGACGTGTGCAGAGGCTTGGACAGGTCGGCATCTTCCCAACCCGCCGCCGGCGAGCCATCCGTTCGAGAGAATCGCAATCCAACATGCCACTTTCCGAACATTGCCGTGTGGTAGCCATGATCTTTCAACAAGGAGGCAATGGTCGGTCGATCTGCCTCGATCATCGGATCTCCTTGCGATCCGAAAAGCACCCAGTGTTTCAAACGATTTCGCCAGGGGTATCGACCCGTTAGAAGTCCATAACGTGTGGGTGAACAGCGGGAAGATGGCGTGTGAGCATCCGTAAAACGGATACCCATTCTAGCCAAACGTTCCATCTGAGGCGTATGTAATTGATCCTTATTCGCATTGCCCGTAAGGTCCTGATACGCGCTAGTATCGCCCATCCCCATGTCGTCCGCCATCATGAGAATGATATTGGGGCGGCTGATATCCTGAGCGGCGATGGATATAGCTACGGTAAAAAAAGCGAAAACTGAGAGGCAGGCGCGAATAGGTAGATTCATATAGATTCAGATTAGTCTAGGTGTTCTGGGAAATTTCGTTTTCGATCGTCAAATGCGGCTTGAGCTTATCCCAATCGAATTCCACCCCGATTCCAGGATGATCTGGGGCTACCGCCAAACCCTCTTCAAGCAAAAACGGCCGGACCGTGTATCGATCGATCGGGAAACTGTGGCGCTCTATCCAACCGCCATGGGACTGCGAAGAGACCAAGCTAACGTGCAGTTCATGCATACCATGCGAGCAAACGGGGATACCGTATTTTTCAGCCTGATACGCAACTTTCAACCAGCCTGTGATACCGAGACAGTTTGATGCGTCTGGCTGAATGTAGGAAAGCTTAGATTGCCGAAAGGCGTAGCCGAATTCGTGTATAGTGTGCAGGTTTTCACCCATGGCTAATGGGACACCGGTGGCATCCGCTATCTCCGCATAGCCGACATAGTCGTCTGGCAGCGTGGGCTCCTCAAACCAAAGGATATCGCATTCCTTAAATCGATTGGCCGCTTCGATGGCCTTTTCCACCTTCATCGAATAGTTGGCGTCCACCATGAATGCTCTTTCGGAGCCGATCAACGCACGAATCGCCCCAGCCCGTTCTACATCCTCATCTAGCGATTCCCGCCCGACCTTGATCTTTACCGCATCGAATCCCTCTTCCAAGTAGCCCTCCACGCTTTCCCGGAGCTGATCCAGAGAAAAGAGAAGATCAATCCCTCCCGCATAAGCCCGACAACGGGAATCTGCCCCTCCGGCAACCCGCCAAAGCGGTTCACCCTCCTTTCGGCAGCGAATATCCCAGAGAGCGATGTCTATCGCAGAAATGGCGAAGGAGGCGATTCCTCCCCGTCCCACGTAGTGTATATGGCTTTCGCAAAGATGGTTAATCGATTCCACATCGTCGCCCTCTTTGCCCATCAGGAAAGGGCCAAAATCCCGGTCGAGCATCGCTTGAACCGCATAACCGCCTCTCCCTCCGGTGTAGGTGTACCCAGTCCCTTCAGACCCGTCAGCCAAAGTAATTGTGGATGTAATCAGCTCGAAATGGGTATGATTTCCATGCGTCGCATCGGTTAAGACGATGTCCAAAGGCACGCGAAACAATCGATTTCTGACTCTCGAGATGGGGTTCATGGGAATTTACCAAGACGAAATCGTTTTCGATTTCCAGAGCAAATCGTTCCTTAAAATATCGATTAGGCAAGGATTCTAAATCCGATTCTAGGCTCTTGCTTTCGCTTCAAGGCCCGTTTAAAGCCTGACAATCGACAAGGATTCACCTTCACTTCGCTAAATCACCCGTGAACCCCAAGTCACTATTGGCCTGATTAGGTCCAATAAGCATGTCACTTTTTTCCGCTAGATTTCGTATCCAGACTTTCATCGCAGCCTCATCTGTTTTGACGGGAGGAATCGTATTCGCTAATCCCGAATTCGACTCATCGATTCGTCCCCTCATCGAAAACTACTGCCTTGCCTGCCACGGCGGGGAGAAAGTGAAAGGCAACGTAGATTTTTCGGAAATCATGGAAGCGGATGATTTCAACGCCCACTTCGAGATTTGGGAAACGGTAGCTGACATGCTCGATTTTGGCGACATGCCTCCTGAAGATGAGGAGCTCCGCCCTTCCTCCGACGAGGTCCAGCAGATCCTTAACTGGTACCAGAATCGATTCGTGCAAACCGTAGAGGCTCGAGCAGGGGACTTTCGACCCAGACGTCTTTCCGCGACAGAGTACCGCAACACTCTGAGATCCGTTCTCGGGTTCGACCTGGAAACCACTATCATGGGAGCCGAGCAAACCGTGATCGAACGCTCGCTCGTTCTCAAGCTGCTTCCCGACGATCCGCCCGGCGAAAGCGGATACATGAACGACACCCGCAACACGCCTCTAACTTCACATCTGTGGGAGCAACACGCTTACATCGCGGACCGGGCAATCGGCGAGCTTTTCTCTTCGAAACGGCGAAACGCCCTCTCCAAACTGATTGGCGAAGAATTACCAGAAGAGTTTCAAGCCGACAAGCTGACTAATGGCCAAGCTAGTTTGCTGCTCCGCAGCCTATCAAAGCTAGCCAACCGACGCCCCATTCCAGAAAGCTCACTCCATTTCGCATTTGTATCTCTGCAAGGGCTCTCCGGTGAAGCGCTACTCAACGCGACCAAACGCGAGATAAAAGCCATCCTCGTTTCCCCAAGCTTTCTCTATCGTGGCCTTCTGGTAGAAGGCGAACCTGGAGAACAGCAACGGGTCGACGCCTTCGAACTCGCCGAAAGGCTCTCCTACTTTCTTTGGGAAGACATGCCTGACGCCAGACTGATGGAAGCCGCCGAAAGTGGAGAGGTCCTTAATCGCGACGGACTCGCCAGCCAAATCGACCGAATGCTCGCTTCCCCAAAAGCTCTGAACCTATCAGAGAGTTTTGCTCATCAATGGCTGGGGCTAGCCGACATTGACAGCGCCGCAGACGACGCCACTACGCGGGGATCACTTCGAAGCCAGCCTCTCGATTTTCTCCACTATTTATTTACCGAAGACCGACCTGTAATGGAATTGATCGACTCCGATGTCGCTTTCACCAGCTACTTGACAGCTAAGTTCTATCCCGAAGATCGCAAGCAGCTTTCCAAGTACGTGAAGCCAAAAGGAATCGAACGCCAACTCGTTCCCAACGAGCGAATCAAGATCGAAAAGGACCAGGAGCGAGGAGGAATTCTCACCATGCCCGGTATCCTAGCCATGAATCGGGGGCCCATTCTCCGAGGAACGTGGATGCTGCGTCGCATTCTAGGAGAGCGCCTAGGAGAACCTCCGGCGGACGTGCCACCCATACAAGCCACCGCTACAAATGACGAGCTCAGCTTTCGAGATCGATTTGATCAGCATCGGGCCGATTCCACATGCGCCCGTTGCCACGACCGCATCGACCCGTTGGGTTTCGCCCTCCAAGAATACGACGACGACGGGGCCTACAAATTGGCCGCCAACTACAAGCCGCCCAGAAAAACCAGCGATCACGACGAGCCTATCGACGAGATCGATACCTCAGGGACGATGCCAACGGGAGAATCCTTTGCCAATTTCCAGGAGCTGAAAGACATACTATCGACCAGCAAGCGTGAGGACATCATCCGCAACGTCGTCGAGCAAGTTCTCGCTTACGCCATCTGCCGCAAGCTCGAAGTTTACGACCAGTCCACCGTGGATGCTATTACAAAGAAGATTGACCAATCCGACGGAAGCTGGGAGGATCTTTTTCTGGACGTCGCCCTAAGTCTGCCCTTCCAAGAGACACGAGTTCCGGAGATCTCCATTTAGAACCTATCCCATGAATTGGAACTGGAAAATAGATCGTCGCTCCTTTCTTCGCGGTGCCGCTGGAGCCCTGCTGCCGCTGCCGTTCCTGAATCTGATGGAGGCGAAATCTTTGATCGGGACGCGGTCATCGGGGAGCTCTGCAGATGAGCCGCCTCTGCGATTCATGACCCTTTTCAAACCCAACGGGGTTTACCCGCCCTCTTGGAATGTCAATGGAGGCACGGAATTCGATTTTCGCATGTCGCCACTCATGGCCCCTTTCGCCAAACACAAGGACGACCTGCTCATCCTAGACAATATGGGCGATTTCGGGTTCTCGTCCCACGCCAATTCGACGCGCCGCTTCCTCTCGGGCCACCACCAAAACGTCAACGCCCCTTCCATTGACCAAATAATTGCCGATAAGATTCGCGGCGACACTCCCCACCGGTCACTAGAATTGACCACCGAAGGCCTATTCACTGGTCAATTCGGTTGTAGCTACATTTCCTACGGAGAGGGCGGCGCCCCCATTTCTCGAGAGAGCGACCCGCAACTCATTTTCGACCGCTTGTTCCGGAATCCGATGAGCGATCCTGAGCAGCGGCAGGCCATGACTAGTCTCCTCGACCGCGTTAACGAAGACGCCAAATCCCTAGTCCGCAAAGCTGGCTATGAGGATCGCGATACGCTGGATGAGTATCTGACAGCTGTTCGAGAAACCGAGGTACGCGTTCAAAACATGAGCCAAGCCAGCAACGCCCCGCGTATCGATTTCTCGCAATTAAAGCGACCGGAGAGCGGAGCTAATCTCGACGAGCAGGTTGAGACCATGATCGACCTGATCTCCTTGGCCCTGTGGACAGATTCGACCCGTTGCATCACCTACATGCTTGGGAATAGCAACAGCCGCATGGTTTTCGATTTCCTCGGTATCGCGGAGCAGCACCACTACCTCTCCCATTTCTTCCGCAATTTCAGTCGAAACAACCTGGAGTCCCTCCTAAAAATCAGCCTCTGGCACATGGAGAAATTCGACTATCTACTGACCAAGTTGAAGTCATACCGCGATCATAATGGCTCTCTACTGGACCACACAGTAGTGCTTTTCGGCTCTGGCATGGGACACAGCGACAACCACACCGTTCAGCGCATCCCCATCGTCCTGGCGGGCGGCAAGGGGAAGCTCAAGACAGGCCGCTACGTTCGCTACTCGGAAAACCAGGAGTTGAGCAAATTGCACCTATCACTCCTGCAAACTTTCGATGCCGGTGTTGATTCCTATTCTTCGTCCAGCATCCCCTTGCCAGGATTGAACGGCGACTACTTCCCCGAATTTCGTGAACGGCCCTTTAACACCTGGGTAAAACGCGATGGCGGGGCCATCACCGCCCAAGGCCGCTTACGCATGTCCGACGACCTGGACGAAGCGAAAATCTTCTACATCGATATCGAAGGCCGATCGCCCGTTCGCATCGAAGTGGACTTCTGGGACTTCCACAACTTCAATTTGGCCTACCACGTCGGCACGCCGATCATCCTCTCTGGCAATGGTAGCGACGCTGGTAGCCAGCTTCTCATTACAAAGGTTACCGACCTGGCAAGCCTTTACGGCAACAGCAAACCCGGAACTCAAAAAGGGTAGTCCGATCGGGCGATTGACGACTTCCGGCTTTTTCTTGCCGATCCAACTTTGACACGGATCCGAATTGGTTCCCATTATCCGGCTTATGATGGCATCTTCGATCCTTCCCTCTCGCACTCTTTTAACCTTGGTGGCCCTTCTGTTTGCCGCTACAGCTTCTTTCGCCAAGAGCAATGTCAAGGGCAGTCGCCCCAATATCGTCCTTATCTTGGGGGACGACATGGGATGGAACGAAGTCGGATTCAATGGTCTCGATCCTGAAATCACGCCTCATATCGATCGCCTCCGAGACGAAGGAACGAGCTTGACCCAATTCTATGTCCACGCGGTTTGTGCCCCAACTCGGGCCGCTTTTCTGACAGGCCGTTACGCATTTCGCACCTGGAGCGATTGGCGCTCGGAAGATTTCGGCAAACCGAGCTATTTGAAGAACCTAGGGCTGACCTTGGAACGGAATACTGAAGGCGATGAAACCAGAAGAATTCATGGATTGGATACAGGGGAACGCACGATTGCCGAAGCCCTAAAACAGTCAGGTTATTTTACTGGATTGATCGGCAAGTGGCATTGCGGCGAATGGCTTCCGGAACACCTGCCCATGGGCCAAGGCTTCATGCATCAGTATGGGCATTACGCTTGGGGAATCGATTATTGCAACTACACGATTCCCCATAATGCTCCCGCCCGCTATGCGGTTTACGACTGGCACCGGAATCAGGAACCGCTCTACGAAGATGGCTACACCACTGACCTTATAGCCAACGAAACCGTGAGGCTGATAGCCGAACACAAGAATAGCCAGCATGGCAAAAAGCCTTTCTTCTTTTATGTCGCCTTCAATGCCATTCACGGCCCCCTAGAGAAGATCCCTCGCTACACCGACAAATACGACAAGCGTTATGCTGCTCTGAAATGCCTCGACGATGCCGTCGGTCGCATCGTTGGAGCGATCGACCAGTATGGATACAAGGAAGACACCTTGGTCATTTTCGCCAATGACAATGGGGGCCTCCGCGACGAAATGAACGCCCCCTATCGCGGCCACAAAAACACCAATTACGAGGGCGGGGTTCGCGTACCATGCGTCTTTCGCTGGCCTAGAAATCTGGAAGCAGGCAGTGCAAATAATGGAATGATGCACATCGTTGATCTCTATAGCACCTTTATCTCTCTCGGCAAAGGGAGCCATCGGCAAAAACGAGCGGTCGACAGTATCGATATGACCGATACGATTTTCGGCAATAAATCCAGCCCGCGTAATGAGATCATTTTCGAGGTTTCCGGAAGCGTCCGCTTTCCCGCTATTCGCACGGGCGATTACAAGCTGATCGGCGAGGAGCTCTACAATGTTATCGTTGACCCCTCCGAGCGCGAGGACATCGCTAGCAAGCATCCTCAGATCGTTGAACGCCTTTCAAAACGAGTTGCCCAAGCAGGGGCCGAACGCCCCCCAATGCCCGACGTTTCCCGCCTAATGTCACCCGCCCTTCCCTGGGTCTATGGGCAAGAGGAAAACGCCAACGCTCCCGAATGGGTCAAGGAGGAGATCCGTCGCATTCGTGCTACTCAACCAAAAGAGTGGGCCCCAGGAACAACACCTTGGCCACAAGCCCCCATTGACGGGAAGATCATCTACACGGGTGACGGTCGATAAAGGCTATTAATCGAGGCACAGTAATAAAAGCACGCCACTATGAGTGAATCGGAACAATTGGGAATCGGAAGGTTCGAGGAACGATGACTTCTCTTTCAGGGCCTACACGAATGCTTCGAAGATGGTAGGGCTGACTGTCCCCAGTCAGCCCTACCATCAAAGATGTATATCGCGACCTACTGGACGCTCATTCCGTCGTGGGCGATGCCCAGGCTAGCCAGATCGCTGCTGTCCAGGCAAACTGGTTGCCCCCCGCCCCTTCTCCATTGATCGGATTGAAATATTCGTAGAACCCGGATTCCCGGATCGCGTTGCGGGTATCGACCTGCAGCTTACGAGCTTCTCTTTCGAATCCGTATTCGGAAAGCCCACGAGCTACCATGTAGTTGATTATGGCCCAAACGGGACCGCGCCAATACCGTCGAGCATCGAATTTGGGATGCTCGGGATCGAAGCTCGGCAGACTAAATCTTGTCGCATTCAAAATGCGTCTCAAAGTCGCTTGCAATTTCGCGTCCCTTCTCGGGGTGGAAACTCCCGCGTAGTAAGTTAAGAACGCTACACTAGAAACGCCACTCGCGTGCTCATCCGTTCGCAGGTCGCGGGCCGCATAGGCTCCCAGTGCCTCCGACCACAAGTAGTCGGCAGCCTCTTCCGCATGATAGAGCCAGGACTTGATTTCCTTTGCCGAATCTTCGGCATTCAGGATCTTGGCCAGCTCCAGCAGATCCTTATCAGAACGCATCAAGATAAAGGATACGCCTGGATCCGCTACGGCGAAGGGGCCCTCTCGAGTAATGTGAGCATGGTCCCACCCCGATTCGACGCCATACTCAACCAGCTTAAGATACCGGTCATACTCCTCATTCGTCGGTCGCATGACGGGATCAACATGCTCGATATCGCGGCGTTTGTAGGGAGCGATTCCGGATGGGTCGACATTGGCTAAGGCGCAATCCCAATCGGGCGAGTTGTCACGTCCAGATTCCCAAGGGTGGGTGACCGCGATCGCGGAACCTCCACTGATCACACGCATTGTGTGAAACCACCTATGCCACGCCATCAGTTTCGGGAAAATCATTTTTAGCCAGGGCAAACCAACTTCTGGATCAGCTTCGTAAAGATCTCGGACAATCGTCGCCGCTACCGGAGGCTGAGAACATCCCGATGTTGGTGGATTCTGGCCCGAATTCCAGATTTTAGGCCCTGGGAAGTAGCTGGGATCATCCCGTCGGAAGACTATGTGGGCAGCCATGCCGTTGTTCCATTGGCCCTGAAACAAGGTTTCCACCTCCCTCCAGGCCCTATCGAGATCGAACTCCGAAAACCCGAGAGCCACAAACATACTGTCCCAGTTCCATTGATACGGGTAAAGGCCCAAAGTAGGAAGCGTGTAATCCCCCCATTCATTCTCGCGAAGGATGGCGATCGCCCGTTGATCCAGTTCAACGTCAGTCCAGGGTTTTTCTAGATTTTGGGTTTTCATTGAGCAGAAATGTCTTTTCGAATCCGTACTGGCTGCTTCAGCTGACTCGAATCGAGAATCGATTTACTAAAGCACGTCTCGTGCCTATCGAGGACGGAGCACGTGCAAGGATGGCGAATTCGAGCCCCCTTTCTAATTCGCTTAAACTTACGCCACGTGCACGCAACGGTCTCCCCCAAAAAGCTGCTTGGCACTCAATCTGCTCGTATGCAGATGCGCTCACTGGCGCTTAAAAACGATCAAAAGCCCTATGAGAATAGAAATACCAAGAGAATGCGAGCGTATCGGCTCCTTGCAAATCTATGGCCTACAAAAGGTTTACGAACTTGATGGCGGGGAAGGCATCCATGGTCAGGATAGCGTGATCGAGCGGATCCCCTCAGAGGTTCTTTACGACCGCATGAGGGAGATGGCTATTGTCGTTCCGGTCAAAAACGAGCGCTTGAAATTGATCGAAGGAGTGCTTGTCGGCATTCCTAGCCCTTGTCAGGTCATTGTTGTGTCCAACAGCCCTCGCGGACCGATTGATAGATTCAAGCTCGAGAAAGAGGCCTTGGAAAACTACGGGAAGTTCACTGGGAAAAAGATTCTGGTGGTCCATCAGAAAGATCCCGGGCTAGCCAAAGCATTCGTCGATGCGGGCTATGCCGATCTCATCGACGAGAAAGGGCTTGTCCGTTCAGGCAAGGCTGAAGGCATGATTGTCGGTACGTTGATGGCGAAATGGCTAGGGAAAAAATATTTGGGGTTCGTAGACAGCGACAACTATTTTCCTGGAGCTGTTTTGGAGTACGTTTATGAATACGCAGCCGGATTCGCCATGAACCAGACTTCCAACACATTTGTGCGGATATCCTGGCATTCAAAACCCAAGATCATGGAGAGCAGCTTGTTTTTCGCCAAGTGGGGGCGAAGTTCAGTCAACTCCAACATGATGCTGAATCGGCTGCTAACTCACTTCAGCGGTTTCGAAACTGAAATCGTAAAAACGGGAAACGCTGGCGAACACGCCTTAACTGTCGATCTGGCATTAAAACTCGAATACGCAGCGGGCTATGCAGTGGAGACCAATCACTTCATCAATTTGCTCGAAAAGTATGGAGGCATCATCGATTCAGACGAAATGGAACCGATGCAGGAGAACATTACGATCTGCCAACTAGAGTCTCGCAACCCGCATATGCACGAGTCGAAAGGGGAAGACCATGTTGAGGACATGATCGACGCTTCCCTTTCCGTAATCTATCACTCGGACCTATGTCCCGAGCTGCTTAAGCGAGAAATCATGGAGAATGTCGAAGCCCGTCGCGGCGAAGAATCCCCAGAAGTCATTGCCCCTGTACGTAAGTATCCATCCCTCTCCCAGTTAGATTTGGATTCATTCTTGGCGGGATGCGATGAGGCCCTCAACTTTAATGCGGTCACTGTACGAGCCTGATGTCAGGCCGGTAGTGGAAACAACCAAATGGAATCGAGCATCATATTTACCGATCTCGATGGCACCTTTATCGACTTCGATACCTATTCGCCCGAGGTAGCCACTCCCCTTGCCCGTGATATCATAAATCGGGGCGTTCCCATTATATTCTGCTCCTCCAAAACTCTGGTGGAGCAACGCGCTTTGATGGGCTCGATTGGGATTACTGTTCCCTGCATTGTCGAGAACGGAGCGGGAATCTATTTTCCAGACTCCTACAGCGCTCTCAACGATCTGCCTGGAACTCAAACTGTGGACGGTGGACGCCTGATATCGTTCGGGGACGGTTCGGAGTTCATACGTCGGCAAATTAGTGTGGTGTCCGATGCTTTGGACCTCGATCTGAAGCCGTATCATGAATTTTCCGACAGAGAACTATCCAAAATCACTGGCTTCGATGAGGGAGGGGCCCGCCAAGCCCGAAATCGCGACTTTAGCGAAACGCTCACAGCTTCCCTAGATGCGGAAACCTGGAGCAACATAAACGCAGCCTTTCAGCCCATGGGCTTACACTGCCTACCCGGAGGGCGTTTCCACACGGTCACCTCGATTGACTGCAACAAGGGGCGGGCTCTCAAAATTGTTGTCGATGGTTTTGGGGCGATGACGGGAGATCGCTGGCACTCGATTGGCATCGGCGACAGCGCCAACGATTTCGAAATGCTCGATTCCGTAGACTATCCCTACCTAGTGCAAACTCCAAGGGGCGATTGGAACGAGATGGATGTCGACAATCTGAAGCGCATATCGGCCATTGGTCCAGAGGGATGGGTACTTGCCGTTCAGGATGCACTTGGTCTCGCTTCTGAGTAGGAATGCAAAGACTCGGACTAGCCAAGCCCTAGCAGGCCATTTTTCGAGGTAGTGGGAACAATTGCTGCTATCTTAAAACCTGGTCCCACTTCAGCGGGAGCAGAATATTAAGCCTGGAGATGAAGAGACTAGGCACTCCTCACTGCGTCATCGTCGGGCGCCAAACCTCCGATTGCGAGTACCCATCTGGCTGTACGGGTTTATCTTGAGGGGCGGGAACGTAGTTTTCGGCATCATACAGTGCCCAATCATCTGTTCGGAAGGGGGATGCGGGAAGCCCTTCGCGATTGTAGAGCAAATTCCGCTTGGATGGGTTCATAGCCCAGGCGTAGCGAGCGGCTTCAGGCTCACTGATTCCCTCAGCTGATAAGACGATTGAATCGCCTTTTATCGTCGCATCGGCCCAAACAAATTTCCGATCTTGGCCAGCGATGGCGAAGCTGTCCAATGGTCCTGGTTTACCCGTTACCAGGCCGGACCCAACCGATTCGAATGTCAAAACGAGTTTATCGTCCACTCGCTTATGTGATTGGTAAATTGGGCCCATATCGACAATCGGCTTTCCGTACGTTCCTTTCAGGGCCAAATAAGCCAAGCGAATGCCGATTGGTTTTTTATCCTTCGGGTGCAGCAGGATGGCATCCCCTGTGTCCAGAGAAACCGCAGTGCCCGTGTTGGGGACCATATTCGCGACGCGACGCATTATGTCCCGACTCACGGCCCAGGCCGCATCAGGCTCGACCGGTTCGCTTTGCTCAGCTAACCAACTGGGTAGCTGAACGAAATAAAAAGGGAAATTCTTGGATACATTACCGTTGGAAAACTCGTTCCAAGACGAACGATAGTAATCAATCAACAGCGACAGTTGCCGCTCGTAATTGGCGGCTTGAGCGACATCCTTGGCATTGCGTTCGCCTTGATACCAAATCGCCCCACGAATTCCAAATGGCCGCACCGGATGAATCATCCCGTTGAAAATGTTTCCTGGATACTGATGGCCCCAGTTAGCCGGAGTCCGAAGCTTCGGCTGGGCCCTACGCTCTCCTCGTTTCCAGGCTTCCGTCGCCCGAGCCAATTGAGCCTCGGCTTTCGCTAAGTCGTATTTGGCAGACTCTTCGTCAGCTTCTTGGATTGCACTCAGCGTACGCGGGTCGTCCAATTGAACCTTCTTGGGCATCCACCCCTCTATAGGCGTGCCCGCATAGGGCTGCAGCACCACGCCAATGGGAATGCCCAACTTCCTTTGCAACTTGCGAGCGAAATAGAAAGTCACCGCCGAGCACGTCGCCGCTGACGCCGGATCGCAAACCTTCCACTCCGCTACCACATCCTCTTGTGGCTGATGGGAGTGAGCCCGCTCGGAACGGAATATTCGGATATCGGGAAAATCCGCTGACGCCGCGTCTTGCGGCCCTTCCATCGTAGCCGACAGTCGCCAGCCCATATTGGATTGGCCGGCGCAAAGCCAGACCTCTCCAATCAGTACGTTCCTCAAAGTTATCCGATTCTCGCCTCGAATTTCTACTGAGTAAGGCCCGCCATGAGATGGGGTATCCAGAAATGCCATCCACTTTCCATTGGTATCGGCTTCGGCAGTCGCCCGCCTTCCCCAACTTCCCGATATCGATATCGATTCACCCGGATCCGCCCACCCCCAGATCGGTGCACCGATTTCTTGCTGGAGAACCATGTGATCCCCAAATATCGCCGGCAGTTGAATCTCTGCAAACAAAGGACTAGGGAAAAGCGCTGAAGAGGATATAGAGATTATGGAGAAAAGAGCGCGCACTATGTAGAAACTTTGTTGATTAACAGGATGCGTTCACCTCCTATATCAGGATTACTGGCATGATCCCGCCTCACCCATTGCGAGTCAATTTAAGTTATAGTCGAGCGTAGGGGCGGGTTTATCCCGCGATTTCGACAGCATCCCTGTTGGGATCATCGCGAAATAAACCCGCTCCTACAAGCCTTCGAAAAAAGCTACGGAAATCTGATAAAAAGTTAAGAGGCATTGCATTGAAAGTCATGCTGGCCTTCCGCAAGCGGGGCGGATCCTGTCTAAAAATTCTTTTCGCTAGTCCAAGGGCTCCGATTCGTAGTCCGACTCATTCACCCAGCCGGTATTGGCTTTGCTTTCCTCACCGGCCATGTATTTCTCGTAAAAGTTCCAAGCTAAATTACGCGAGTATCCATAATTGTCGAACACGTCTCCATTGCCCAAGTGACGTGGATCCTTCTGGACCGTCAGCGTTTCCCCAAGTCGGGCCTTCATCTTCGCTTTCACTGCGGTCAAACGTTCATCATCCGCCAGATTGTTAAGACAGTCCGGGTCGTTAACCAAATCGAAGAACTCCTCGTTGGTCTTGCGCTTCCCGAAAGACAAGTCCCAGTACGACCGGTCCTTTCCTGAACGGAATAGCTCCAGGATTTCCGTTTTCGTGGGCCCGCCATCGACATCCAGATAGCCCAGTTCCGGATTCCCTGCCGGCCAAAGACCAATCTTATAGTTATAAAGATAAATGTAGCCTTTTCCGACGATACCGCGAATCGGATAGCCTTGATTATTAGGCCGGCTAAAATCGTGTCGCTCTTTTCCGATGACCACGTATTCGCGCTTTGGATCTACTTGGCCCGCCTTCCTCGACTTGAAGATATTGACCAAGCTTTTCCCCGGAGAAGACATCATGCCCGAATCCGTATAACGGATACCCGCTACTTCGAGAAAAGTCGGAGCGAAATCGACAAAGCTCACCATATCTTCCACTACCCGGCCCGGATTGCGGATCCCCGCAGGCCACATCATCGCCAAGGGCATGTGGTTCGAGTACTCGTACTCTTGGGCTTTGCCCCTAGGAAAAGGCATACCGTTGTCGGATGTCATTAGTATCAAAGTATTCTCCAACTCCCCTCGGTCCTCCAGCATTTCGATCATTCTCAAGAGATGGCTATCCGCGTGCTCGATTTCCAAGCCATAATCGAGCATGTCGTTGCGAACGACTTCACTGTCCGGCCAGAATCCCGGAACCTCGTTGATATCGTCGATGCTCTTGCCACCCAGATTTTGGCCCGATCCGTATTCATAGCGTCGATGCGGTTCATGCGAACCGTACCAGAAGAACCAGGGCTTATCCAAATCTGACTTGTCCAGAAAGAGTTCGAAATTCCCTGCGTAGTCCTTGTTGGAAATAGCCCTAGTTGGCTTTTCAGGTAACTTGGCCGAAGCAATCTCCTTGGCGATCAGCACCCGTGGTTTTCCATCAATCTGGCCGGGTTCGCCGGGCCCCCATCCTTTGCCCGTCCGCCCTATTTGGTAGCCACTCTCCCGGAGAGCCTCCGGGAAGGTTTTGAACTTGGCGGGAAAATTGACTATGTGGTTGGCCGCTTCTTCCAGCTGCCAGGAATTGCGCCCCGTCAATATGCTCGATCGCGAAGGAGCACACTTGGCATTCGGCGTATAAGCGTTCTGAAACAGAATCCCCTTCTCTGCCAAGCGGTCGAATCCTGGAGTGTCCATCCACTCGCATCCGTAAGCGCTCATATGCATGTAGGACGCATCGTCCATGATGCAAAATAGAATGTTCGGGCGACTACCGGCTTTGGCCGGATTCGAAAAAATCATCAGTCCGACGACGAGAACCAGTAAATACGCCTTAAAATAGGGATAATTCACTTCCTGATATTTTCAATTCAGTTGGACATTAGCAACAGGGAATTCGAGTTTCTCTGGAACTCTGATAGAACAGTCCGAAGAGCTTATATAGCCCCAAGCGAGTAATCTGTAAGCAATAAAGATTTAGTTTAGTGATGCCTTTCGGGCAAATCCTGTCCCGTTGTACGGGCTCGGACAAGGATCCCGCATTTGCGGGAGCAAGGTCTCCAATGGAGCGAATCAACTCAAATCTATCTTCTCAGCGTAGCGAAGAGAAGACCGAAGAGGCAACAAACGATCCTGAATAATCGTCTTATCTCGACAAAGAATGTAAAATTTTAAACCCAAAAGAAGACCCTAAACCTATCATTCCAACTCCCGCACCAGCGCGATCCTTGTCCCGTAAACGGGATTTGCCAGCAAGGCACCGTTAGAATATGAACCTAATTCCCTACGGAAGAGAAAACTAAAGAGTTAGATCTTCAGCTACACCAGATCGCACGCATCCCCCGGCATCCAGTGAGCATCTTTGCCTTCCCACTTAACATTACAACCGATTGGATTCGTCATTGGCACACTGATGGCTTGGCCTGTGGTAGCTACTTCCAAAACTCGATCCAGATCGTTGACGGTAATTCGAGAACTGTCTCGCGGTGAATCCACAGCCCGACCGGTGTAGATCAGTTTTCTTTCCGCATCAAACACATAGAAGTGCGGGGTGCGCAGGGCACCATAGGCTCGAGCAACGTCCTGAGATTCATCATACAGATAGGTCCATGGAAACTCATGCTCCTCCATTCGAGAAACCATATGGGGAAAGTCGTCATCCGGATACGTGTTCTTGCTATTGGAATTGATTCCGGCAAAAGCGACTCCACGGTCCCTAAACGTCTCCGCCGTCTGTCGGGTCACCTCATCCGACCCCGTCACATAAGGGCAGTGATTGCAGGTGAAGAAAACGACCAGGAATTCCGCTTCAGCGAAGTCGCCAAGGGTATAGCGATTTCCGTCTGTAGCCGGCAGATCAAAGTCCGGAGCTGATGATCCAATAGATAGTGTAAATGCCATTTTTATGGGCTATAATCGTCTAGCCTAGGAACGCAAACGATAAGATCGTCGGAAACAAATCTAAGACAGCAGCAACTCAATTTTTTGGATCCATCGCCTCAATCCAGGCGATAGCGGCAGGGGCGATGAGTTCATGGCCGCCATCGAATATCGTCAATGTCGCCAATCCGGAAGTTCTTCTAAATAGCGGCTGCTTGTCCCCATAACTGGCATCCACAATTTCTCTAACCAACGCTTCCGGGACCTCTGCTTTATCCACGAAGTAACCGATTTCCGATTCGCTCAGACGATCTTTCCGCTTGGCGACTGCATTGAAAGCCAAGAGCGAATGGCTAATTGGCACACTGCCTTCATAGCCATCTCTGACACCAGCATTGATATGCAAGTTCACCCCCCGGGCTTTTCTCATATAAGTCTTGGGTGATCGTTTCCGGTACTCAGCATCCACTTGGCGACTATCGCCTGGCGCTCCACCACAAGAAGCGACGATTTCGCCTGTATAGCGCAATTCGCGCTCTTTCGTTTCATAGTACCACGCTTCCAAGTCGTAAATCGGCACCCAAGCGGAAACACCAGCCCACAATCTTGGTTGGCGACCGGCCATGAGAAGACAGGAATAGCCGCCACCTGAAGTGCCCACTAGATAGATACGATTTTCGTCAATCCGAGTAGTCCTCTTAGCATAATCAACAGCGCTGACAATATCCTCAACCGCTAGCTCCGAACCAGTCGCTTCCGGGCGACGATTACGGCCTCGAAAGTTAGGATGCATAAAGGCCCACCCATTCTCGACACACCACTCTTCTATTTCTAAATGCGTCTGCTGCGTATAGTCGCCCGACCAGGAATGCAAGGCCACCACCATGGGAGCTGGCGATTCGGATCCCGGATCATAAAACCGAGCCGGCTGCATAGTATCATCAGCCGCGCTTAAATAGGAAATCTCTTCGGCTTGCTGGCTCTGAACGTTTGCCAAAGAAAAAAACAGCCACAGTATACACAACATTCGGGGTAAGCCCATAATGGAAAACATAATCGTTGATATTAGCCTTAAACCAATCGAAGACAAACATCAATTATGGCAGGCATCTGTAGACGCGATCGGTGATCGCGCATCAGAGCCGGATAAGGAGAAGAGCTAATGCAAATACGGTTCCAAGTTTCTTTAGAGAGGGTATCAAAGGCGAGATGCCTGTGATAACTTTTATAATCTCTATCACTCCCGCTTCCCGAAAAACACGCTCCACATATAGATGACTGCACCTATCAGGGCCATGCTGGAGATCACCTGAAACATCATTACGTATCCAAAATTCTCGGCCACATAGCCGCAAATGCTGGCCCCCACCAAATTTCCAAGCATGCGAACGGCCATGTAGTAGGACAGTACTGAGGCTTTCTGATCTTCCTCTACTAGTCGGGACAAATACACAATTGCCACCACTTCGATGCCACCCCAGCAAATTCCATGCAGGAGGATAGGTATCCAAAGGAAATTGGGATCGTCGATCAGCGAAGGGAGAAAGGCCCGAACTGGCTGGCAGAAAAGAGCAATAGTCAAAATCAATGTGGGCCGATAGCGATCAATAGCCATCCCCATCGCCGGCAAGAAAAAGAATGCTATAATTCCGAACGATCCCGACAAGATTCCCAGCAGTCGCGTACTGCCGCCAAGATCCCGGGCGTAGGCAGTGAAGAATCCGTGCACGGCCGGATCCGCCAGGGAGATGAAGAACATGGCGAAAAAATACCATCTGATCAAAGGGTTCAAAGTCCTTAAATGTAGCGGAACCGCCTCGACGGTTAGGACCTCCGGCTTAGGCAATCGCCTCAAAAGAAACAGCGAAATAACCATGAAGACCGAAGAAACCTGAGCTGTGAGAGCGATGTCATTGAAAATCAATGGTAGGATCATCGTCCCTAAAATGAATCCTAGCGAACCGAAGGCTCGATAGATTCCAAACTTACTTCCCTGTTGCTCCGTTCCGTGGGCCTTGACGGCGATTGCCGGCATAATTCCGGCAATCATGGGCATCAGAATAGACCGGGCTATTGCGTAGATGAAGAACTGCCAAGCGGTTTGGCAGTAAGCAAAAAAGAATACCAAAATGAAGTAGCCAATGGTCCCCAAAAGAACGACCTCCTTATGGACCCCTTTTCGATCCGCGAACCGCCCCCAGTATATGGAAGCGAAAATCAATAGACCGCTACTCGATCCTAGAATGAGTCCAATGGTAGACTCGCCCACACCCAAATCCTTCATCCGCACCGCCTCGAATACAAAGAGGGTCCCCATAAAGGCGATCTGTAGAAGGCAGGTGTATCTGAGTATCCATGTCTGAGTCATTGTGCTCACTTAACAAAAACTCTAAACCGATCGGGCCGTTGGCTAGAACTATCTATTCATTTAGGTGAACTTACCGAAATGAGTTGATAAGTTTTGGCGGACCTACTGAGAGATTTCTAAATCTTTGAATTACTGGTTTAGGTTAGTTGTTCTCCAATCGGTAAACTACGGATGCGTTTTCCCGTTGCTGCGTGAATCGCATTGCATAGGGCGGGCGCGACAGGAGGCAATCCTGGCTCACCCACACCTCCAAGCTCTACCTCTTTGCCAGGATCGACTAGATGCACGGCAATCTCTTTTGGAGCCTGAGGAATGCGAGGTACTTGGTAGTCGTGAAAATTGCTTTGCTTGGGAGCTCCCTTATCAAAGCTAATCTCTCCCGTAGTGGCCAACCCGATACCCATAATACAAGAGCCTTCCATTTGAGAGCGGATACGATCGGGATTTATCTGCGGTCCACAATCAATGGCCATAGTGGCCTTGTGAATCACGAGTTCCCCGCCTTTCTTGACTTCCACATCCAGAACAGTGGCAACATAAGATACGAAGCTGTAATGGGCAGCTAAACCGAGACCTCTGCGCTTCCGCATTCGTTTGCCCCAGCCGGCCTCTTTCGCCGCGGTTTCAATGACCTTGCGTAAACGGCCCGTGTCTACAGGATAAGTTTCAGGATTTTCGCCATGATTCCAGCCGTCGTTCATTGATCGAGGATCGATTTCTCGGTCCTCGCCAAGCAAGTCCAAGTAGAACCTCAGATGATCCTTGCCCGCCTCTTCAGCCAGCTCCGAAACAAAACTCTGGGCAGCGAATCCATGAGGAATATTGGAGACCGACCGGAACCAGCCAATCCGGGTATGGGCGTCTATCCCTGGATTCTCTATACGCAGGTTTGGAATGGCAAATGGAACATTGCCATGCCCCATGTTTGATTCAAAGGCTGCTTGGTTCCTTTGATCGGGTGCGAAAATCGACATAATGGTCGGAGCAACCGATCTATGCAACCATCCTGTCACCTTCCCCCTAGAGCTAAGACTAGCTTCGAGATGCTCAATGGAAACCGTATGCAAATAGTCATGACGTAGATCGTCCTCGCGAGTCCATTGAACACGGGCAGCTTTCCCCGGAAAAGCCTTAGCCACTTCCACGGCTTCGTTGATGAAGTCCGCCTTCGACTTTCTCCCGAATCCACCTCCAAGAAGCGTCACATTAACCCGGGTTTTCTCTAGAGGGAGGCCCGCCCGTTCCGCGGCATGAGTTCGGGCCGCCTGCGGCGCCTGCGTGGGCGCCCAAACCTCTAGGAAATCGTCTTTCAACAAGGCCGTCGCTGCCGGTGGCTCCATCGGGGCATGGGCAACATGAGGCAGATAATAAGTGGCCGCGTGTTTCTTTTTAGCCTTGGCGAAGGCCTCTTCCAAATCGCCATGAGCCCGGATTTCTTTCCCACGTTTCTTCGCAACCTCTTCCATTTGGCGACGGTAATGCTGGGACTCATATTGGTCGTTGGGGCTATCGCTCCACTCTACCTTCAAGGCTTCCCGGCCTTTCATGGCCGCCCATGTGTTTTCCGCGACAACCGCGATTCCGCCGAGAGGCTTGAATTCGGAGGGAACCACGGTCCCTTCGATCTCCATGACTTTGATAACTCCCTTAACATTCATGGCCGCATCGGCATCGTAAGAGGTCGCCTTGCTACCGAATACAGGTGGGCGCGAGACAACTGCGTAGACCATCCCAACGGAACGAAGGTCAGCTCCATAAGTAGCCTTTCCTGAAACGATGTCTTCCCCATCGGCACTGAGCGTTTGCTCCTTACCTATGTAACGAAACTCGTTGGAACGCTTCAATCTAATGGCGGAACCCATCGGGACAGGCAGCCTAGCCACCGCTTCGGCCAGCTCGCCAAAACCGGCCCTCCTCCGGCCTCTCGGAAATACAACGCTATGCTTCGTTGCCCTGACATCTTCGTGGTCAACACCCCAGCCACGAGATGCCGCTTGTTCCAACATAGCTCGTGCCACCGCCCCACATTGCCGCATCGGCTCGTACCAATGTCGCATGCTGCGGGAACCATCCGTATTCTGATTCCCATACCTCTCTTCATCGCCTTCAGCCTGAACAACTCGGCATTTTTCCCAATCCGCCTCCATTTCGTCAGCAACCACTAAGGCTAAACTAGTCCGTATCCCTTGGCCCATCTCTGAGCGTGCGCAGGTGATGTAAACGGTGCCATCCTGACTAATCGCGATAAATAGCTTTGGGTCGTTTTTAGTCCCGCCGGGCATACCTTCCCCGCCATACTTTTTCTGTTGTTCTTGCGACCATGACCAATTGGCAGTGAGTAGGAGCGCGCCCGTGGCTCCGACTCCTTTTAGAAATCCACGACGATCTATGCCGTGATTCGTTATCGTGAGATTTGCGAAAGACTTTTCCATTACGTGCCTCCCTTCAAATCAGCCGAGGCCGTATGAATCGCCTTGCGGATACGGCTGTATGTCCCGCAACGACAAATGTTTCCACTCATAGCTTCGTCGATCTCCGAATCCTTCGGAGAGCTTTTGCGGCTGAGCAAGGCCGTGGCGCTCATCACCTGACCACACTGGCAATATCCGCACTGCGGAACGCCCAACTTGACCCAGGCTTGCTGCACCTTTTCGCCCACGGAATCCTTGGAGATCGCTTCGATCGTCGTGATCTCTCGTCCTTCAGTAGCGTTGATCGGGGTTACGCAGGATCGGATCGGCTGCCCATCCATATGCATCGTGCAGGCTCCGCACAGACCCATGCCACAGCCAAATTTAGTTCCAGTAAATCCCAGGATATCGCGTATTGCCCATAACAGGGGCATATCATCCGGGGTGTCCAGGCGATGCTCTTCGCCATTAAGTCGAATCGTTCTCATAGGGCAAAATGGTTCTTCGGTAGTGGATACACCTGCTCCGCGTGATTGAAGACTACCGGAGCATCACCTTATATGACCAAAATCGCGGTCTCGGGCAAACCCAAATGAATCTACCGCAAACGAATTGCCGCGATATCAATGCCACTCATGATAAACCGCCTGTATGGAGCCCGAAGAACGCCGCAGCAAAACCCGCAAATCGATTAGCGTCTCGAAAGTAAATAGTAGAACAGGCAGGATTCCTGTTCTACTAATGATTGGCACTAGGCTAGTACCGCCGAAGCATTAGCGAAGGAACGAGATCGCCGGCTACGTTTTCATCGAGGGAACCAATAACCAAGTTATGCTTTCGATTCTAATTCGAATCGAGCTTCCGGATACAAAGCTTTTCAAGTGTGTTTTCATCGATCTCAATCCCCAAGCCAGGGCCACCTGGGATATCCACATAGCCGTTTTCCTGTTCAAAGCAAATTGATGCCAGATCATTGCGGATCGGATTTGGCGTCTGATCGAATTCCATTACCGGCTCTTGCTCGTATGGCCTTGGCGATCGAACATAGGGACAAGGGGGAAACGTAGCCGCCAAACTGATACTCGCTGAAATCATTATTGAGGAGCCCCAAACGTGAGGATTCACCAAGATCCCCATAGCATTGGCGTGGGCCGCAACGTTTCGAAACTCTGTAATCCCGCCAATGAATCTAACGTCCGGTTGGGCTATATCCAAAGCTCTGCGAGCCAAGAAGTCCCGGGCGTCGAAACGATTATACCACACCTCACCCCCAGCCACCGTCAAGGGTTGCCGCTCTTTAACTTGAAGATATCCATCCACATCGTTGGCCATAACTGGCTCTTCGAACCATCGGATGTCCAGGTCCGCCAGTCGATGCCCCATATCGATAGCAATGGCAGGACTGTAAGCCTTGTTAGCATCCACCATAAGAAACAGGTCATTGCCTATCACCTCGCGAATCGCAGAGACGCGGTCGACGTCTGCTTTCAACGAGAGCCCGCCAACCTTAGTTTTCATTCCCAAATATCCAGCATTCGCATACAACTCTGCCTCGGCGATCAGCTTCTCGTATCCGGGATCTTCCTGATAGTAGAGCCCAGTGGCGTAAACCGCGACCTTTTCTCGAATTTTCCCTCCTAGCAGCTCGGAAACGCTTCTTCCAGCAGCTTTTCCTGCGATGTCCCAAAGAGCGATATCAACGGCACTGATCGCTCCTCCCCCGAAGCCACCTATTAAGCTATCATTGTAGATGCTATGAAAAAGATCGTTCCAGAGTCGGTTTTTATGGCCGGGTTCATGCCCCAAGAGCTTGGGAGCGAACAGATCGTGAATTACGGTTTGCGATGGGGACGTGCCTCCCTCGCCCCATCCAATGATGCCATCGTCTGTAGTGATTTTGCAAATGAGTGCTTCGCGAGCCTTTGCCTCACCCTGTGACCACGCGAACGGCTCATCAATAGAGGCATCCAAAAGGAAAGTTTCGATACGTTCAATCTTCACGTGAGACGATAATCGCAAACCCATGGGTTCTTTCAATA
>DKNL01000295.1:0-2645 GCA_002474325.1 Opitutales bacterium UBA7389 | reverse complement strand
GCCAAGAAATGTTTTCTAGATGGTGTCGGATGGGTTTCCACAATTTCATGTTGAATGCAGGAAGAGAGTCCGTCGGTGCTGAGCCCTCTCGTCATGATGAGCTTATGCGCTGCCAATTGGGCGAAGGCGATTAGGTGTTCCAACTATTGCATTTGCGAGATTAGCCAAATCGGAAAAAACCTGTTTCGACTGCTTGAGGGAAAGCGGTCCTAACCGCTAAAATATGTTCCCCTTTATTGACATTTTCTCTTCGTTTTGGACTCCAATTATCCGCGAGAGTCGCCCAACTACAGTTTCCTGATGCGGGCTTTGCGGATTCGAAGTTCTCCGCCACCGGAAGCTCGCTTGATCGTGATAGGGCCCGCATTTCCGACATGCTCTTTAACCTCATCACTTACGTAACGATTGTTAATCCAAAGCTGATGACGCCCATAGTGAACTCGGAAGCGATAGCGATTCCACTCCCCGAAATGAAAGGCACTATGCTCGGCTGCAGCCGATCCGGATTTCGGGGATTCGATTTTCGGGTGGGACCCCTCGCGGTAAACAATCCCCAAGCGCGTTTTTGCCTCCATCTTGATATCCATCTCAAATTCGAAGTGATCGAAATTAGCCGCTGTCGACAATTCTGAGCGCGAACGATCCGCGATTCGAATCTCTCCCTGTTTCTGGGCTATTCCAGCCCCACTACTGTTCCACATGTCCAAGGTTCCCAAAGACTGCCAGCGATCGCCATCACGCAACCCGACCAATTGGCTCTTCAAGTTCGCTTTGACCACCGAATACTCCGAATTGTTGGCCAGGTTACGCCATTCAAAGGGGTCGTTCTTATGATCGTATAGCTCCTCGCCGCCATCCGAAGCCAGCGAATAACGCCAACGTTTTCCCCTAACCGAAAAATGCGGATAGAGAGTGCCTTCGTATATCTGGTGCTGCATGTGATTCTTTCCCGGAATCGTGGTTATCGCCACGTCAGGCCCCGACCACTCGCCGTTCTTTGGATCTTTAATTAGCGGACCCAAACTGTGTCCCTCGAGTTCATATCCATTCGTTTCCGCATTGGGATTCGAATTCAAACCGAGCAACTCATTGAAAGTCGGATAGATATCGATAAGGGAAACCGGTTGATCGCTAGTCGCCCCTTTCGCTCCACCAGGAACACCAGAGATGATCAAAGGTACACGCGTCGAAGGCTCCCAAAGGCTACCCTTGTAAAGGAAGTTCTTCTCGCCAACATGGAATCCATGATCGCTAGTAAAGAAGATGATTGTGTTATCGCGTTGTTGACTAGATTCAACTGCATCCAAAATCGTTCCCACTTGGTCATCGACGAAGGAAACGCAAGCCATGTAGGCCTGCAACCAACGGCGAAAGAGACCCTTGCTCTCATGCTTCATCAGCATCTTGTAGCGACGGAATCCATACAATTCTTCGTTACCTAAGGCTCTGGACACATCGTTCAAATCATTCGGATCGACAGCTGGTAACTCAATTGAATTCAGGGGAAAGCGATCGAAATATTTCTTGGGAGCGTATAGCGGCGTGTGGGTGCGGATAAGACCGACGAACAAGGCATAGGGCTTTTCATGCTTCCGTTGAATCACGGCAGCAGACCATTCGGCTCCAAGTTCGTCAGCCAGCGGATCCCGATCATCGTCGTTCACGTACTGCCATGGCTTCCCGAAAAGGCGCCATCCCGTGTATCCAGGAATCCCATTTGGCGGATCGGCTGGCCATACCGGGACTTCCGAAAGCGGCCCGAACACATGTTCCCATTTGTAATCTATATCGGCATCATCGCCCTCGTAGAGATAGAGCTGCTGGGGATGCGGTAAACGGAAATTCTCGGATTGCCCATCCCAAGGCCATGGACCCACATCGCCGTAGTGGCCAAACTCGTCGAACAATCCGTTTTGGCTTCCATGATAAATCTTGCCTGTCCCGTAAACTCCGTAACCACCCTGGCGAAGATTGTCATGGAGCGAAATGCTTTCGCGATAAATTCCATTGTCTTTCCAGTTCTCGAACCAATAAAGACTCGTTGTTTGCGGGTAGAGCCCAAATATCATACTCGCCCGAGAAGGAGCGCAAAGCGGGTCGTTAGTATGGGCATTGGTGAAGGTAACTCCTTGGGCTTTTAGTCGATCGATATTAGGTGTCGGCACCAGCGGTTTTCCTTCCGGCTGATAGGGCATATCGTTGAGATCATCAATGATGATGAACACGACATTAGGCTTGGTTTCACCAAACGTGATGAAGCCAAGAAGCAAAACCAACAACAGCGGAAGCGTACGTTGAGATAACATTGGACTAGATAACTGATTCTGTGATAGTTTTCTCTGATGGTGAAAGCAATCGATCTCTCAGCACTGGCTCAAGTAGTTTTCACCAACTGCGAGTCCGCTATACTGCAACGAAATCGGAGTTTTATGAATTCAGCATCTTTTGGCAAGATGAGGCGCGACCTCCGGGTGGGCTTTAGTTGACCGTTTCAATTTATGTCATCCTATCGACCCTATCTTCTGATTCTCGTTTCGCTGGTATTGATCATAGCTGGAAGCGCCGCCCACCATAAAAAGGCTTCCGAAGCCTTCCGCCCCCATATCGTCTTCATATTGGCTGACGACATGGGCTACGGCGATCTC
>DKNL01000103.1 GCA_002474325.1 Opitutales bacterium UBA7389 | reverse complement strand
AACTCGGACTGAACAAAACGACCTAGGGTCTTTAGCACGGCCCAGTAAAGATAGTTTGCGGAGAAGTTAACAGCAACTCCGTAACGCCTGCCATGTAAGTACCCGAGAGCACCAACGATAGCATGCATCGTTCGGAGCATTCGCATAAAGCGAACAAATTCTCATTCCAGATCGATAATCGAAGCATACTCGGGATCATAGAGCCGCTTATGGATCCGCAACGCTTGACCATCAGATAGACTAGCTAGGTAGTCTCGGGCCACTAATTGCTGCTCGTCCGCGTCGCCTTCAGCTTCTCGCATCCAAACGCCCGGTTGCTCCGGGAGGATTCGCGATCGCTGCCCAGAGGAATTCATGTAACATTCAGCGATTGCTTGATAGATCTCCTCTAAAATTCGGTCACCCTTGAAGTCCATCTGCTGCAGTGGCGCCGAACGGAATATCAGGTCCAAAGCCACTCGCTTATAAAACCATGCTAGCTGCCTTATTTCCCCATCGACTTTCAATGCGAAAGCATATCGATTGGATCGTTCCGCCAAGGCATTCTCGCGCGGCGACAAGCGACAAGCTTTAATGAACAAACCAATCTTCGATCCAAAGATGGCTTCCAGTTTATCCTTCCGGATCTCGTCTATCAAAGACGTGAACAAAGGCTCGCTAATGGCGTCTAAACCTTCTTGAGCCGCCCAGCGCTCTAGACGTTCAATAGTCAAGAAGCCTGCTCTGACACCATCAACGATGTCGTTCAGACAATAAGCCGTATCGTCTGCCCAGTCCATGATTTGGCATTCCAAGCTAGTAAGCCGATCGAACGCCTCCTTGCTTTGCGAATCAGACGCTCTATCGTGAGCGAAATCTCGATACGCCTTCTGGAAATCATAGATAAAGTGATTTTTGGGGTCACCTTTTTCAGAGTAGGTAGCCTTGTACTTGAGCACGCCATCGAGAAAAGCTCTAGTCGGAGACATGCCACTGCGCCTGCCACCCGATTGATAGAGCGTATCGGCTATCAACCTGAGGGTTTGAGCATTTCCTTCGAATCCTCCAATGCTCGAAAAAAGCCGGTGCAATGTTCGCTCGCCTCCATGTCCGAATGGCGGATGCCCCAAATCATGACTCATGCAACAGGCCTCGACTAAATCAGAATCGATATGGAAATCGGAGTTCAATTGCTCCGAGTTTCCATTAAGGAAAGTGCAGATCGAACGCCCGATTTGAGCGACTTCGATAGAGTGTGTCAGCCGAGTCCGATAAAAATCGTACTCACCGGATAGGTACACTTGCGTTTTGGACTGCAGCTTGCGGAAAGCCGCCGAGTGAATAATGCGATCCCGATCAATTTGAAACGGAGTCCGATAATCGCTGGGCCGATTCCCGCCGGGCAACGACTCTAAATCGAACTCCTTGTAGAACGCGTTTCCGGCCATCGATTAACAAAAAGCGGTTTCAAGGAGTAACAGATATTTCTTCAACTCTAAACGCCTCCGAATTGACCTTTCAAAAATTCTAGATCGAGATCTGGATAGAGGACGAATGTATCGAGTAGATGCTTTATTCGGCTACGGCCCTCCCCAATAATATTCGTATCCAAATTGTACTTAACTTTGCTTGGTTGGCCCGCGTTTTTACCTTTATCGAGAATACGTGGAGTTGTATTGGAGAGGATCAGCTTAAAAACAGCGGCGATCTCTTTCATTTCTGGTTCTACCATGCCTAGCGAAGTTATAGCCGGCGTACCCACTCGCAAGCCGCTTGTGTAGTGAGGGCCGTTCGGATCGAATGGCAGAGAGTTTCGGTTCAATGTGATTCCGCATTCCCTAACTGCCGCTTCGGCTTGCCGTCCATTCAAGCCGAATGGAGTCACATCGATCAGGAGCAGATGATTATCCGTGCCTCCAGTACAAACGGTCAGTCCTTCGTTAATCAACGCTTGGGCCATAGCCTGGCAATTCTCCACGATCTTGGCAGCGTAGGACTTGAATTCGGGCTCGTTAGCCTCCTTGAAGGCCACCGCTTTGGCCGCCATAACGTGCGGCAGTGGGCCTCCAATCACGAGGGGGCATCCCTTGTCCACAAATTCCGCAAATTCCTTTTTGCACAGAACGATCCCGCCTCTCGGACCTCTGAGCGTTTTGTGGGTAGTAGTGGTCACCACATCCGCAAACGGCATGGGGTTGAAATCTCCGTCAAACACATTCCCCGCCACTAGGCCAGCAAAGTGGGCCATGTCCACCATAAGGACGGCTCCCACCTTGTCCGCTATTTCCTTCATCCTCCGGAAATCGACTTTTCGCGGATAAGCGCTGTAGCCCGCCAAGAGGATCAAGGGTTTGATTTCTTCCGCCTGAGCCTCCAATTCATCGTAATCGAGCAGGCCGGTCTCCCGGCTAACAGAATAGTTGTAGGCGTCGAAAAACTGGGCAGAAACATTGAACCGGTAGCCATGCGTCAGGTGACCTCCAGAATAATAGTCCAGGCCCAACATCTTCTGGTTTCCCATGGCTGCCCGAACTCGATTCCAGTCTTCCCGAGACATCTTGGCTGGGTTGCCAGTCCCCATTTCATCCATCAAAGGCGTACCCACTTTGGCCTGCAAGATTGCCCAGAACGCGATCAAATTGGCATCGGCTCCCGAATGGGGCTGCACATAAGCATGTTCCGCGTTGAAAAGGCGGCAAGCCTGTTCGCAGGCTTCCGTTTCGATATCATCGATATTGTCGCACCCAGCATAGTAGCGGGACCCTGCGAATCCTTCGGCATACTTATCGGTAAGCAAGTTACCCATAGCCGCTTGGGTGTTGAGTGAGGTAAAATTCTCGGATGCTATGAGCTTCAAATGGCTACGCTGGTCCTCAAGCTCCTTTACAATAGAGGCCGCGACAGGCCGATTTACCTCAGCAACTTGCTGCAAATTAGCCACATAGCCAAGCATAGCCGGATTGATCTGATCTTCGGATCGGGAAGACAGATAATCAGAGACGGGCGAAGACGTTTTTGTGTCGGACATTTGGAAGCGATTGAATGAATCTAAGGGCTCTACCCAGGCGAACGATAGAACCGCGCTGCTTCCCGACGGTCAATCCCGCCCTTGTCGCCAGTCGCTAATAACTAACAAGAGTTTCAACCTTTAGCGCAACGAATGTCAACCCCTGGAATCCTGAAAACGCTGTTCGGAGCCCGCTCATTCCCTAAATCGTATTCGGTAATCTATTACTGTCTCGGAATGACGGACATTATTCGTTGTCCTTGACGGTCAAGCTCCCAAGATAGCTCCCGTAGACAAGTTGCTGTTGCACATCAGCTTGGGCATTGCTCCAGACAGGAGAAGCCAGGGCATCGATATCAGTAAACCCAAAAGCCTCCAATGGAGACAAAGGCCCGATCTCCGCTCGATCGATCGTTTCGTCGAACCACTGTCTCTGAAGCTCTTTCCGGCTTTCGTCATCCGGAAGCAGATGGTACTGAGCCTGCCAATCTATGATATTGGTCAATTCATTTGGGTTGAGTCGCCCACCCCAAATCCAGTATGCTCCATTCAGAGCCCACGCTTTCAGTTCCTTCCAGCCTTCGGCATCGAGGGATCTTAGCGGATTGATAGAGCGAGCCCGCGATAAAATCTGAGCGGCGTCTTCGGCCTCATCCAATGGCGGTCGCAGCCAGGCGAGCGAAAGCGATGCGACCAAGGCTTTATAACGATCGCTATTTTGCTCAGTCGCTGGGGCTAAGGCAGGCTGGTCCAGAGGAATTGCGTTTGGTGCAGCCAGCTTGTCCATCAGGGCCAGGATGCGCGTTTGCATGTCCATCACATTGAGAGCGAACGCTTCGGCCACTTTTCGATCCTCATCCGAAATACCTCCACGCCAGTGCGAATCCACAACCGTTTCCCATTCCGTGGGATTATTGAGATAATGATCGGGATCCTCGGTGTAAATGCGGAGTATATCTAGCAAGTCGGCGCGACGATTCTTTGGATCGCTGTGGGCAAAACCGAATTTCATCAAGGGGAGTGTCACATCCCGGTCCTTCTTCTGGAAGGTTGTCAGCATAAACTGAACTGGTGCCGGAGCATATCCCTTCGAGACCTTTTCTAGCTCCTCGACACACTTGCCGCAACCCAGGCTGTACACCGCTATCTGACGTGGTAAGGAAGTTGCCTGCCCGCCCGGGGCTAGCCAATCCAAAGAGTAGCTAACTATTGGCACTGGATCCAGTACGATCGCATTCTGAGCAACCAGTCCAGCAGGAGCCATCGATACTAATATAGTGCTGAGCCAAGCTCGAGCAGACAGCCAAATCGACGCGTTTTCGAAACACTTCATCAACTACCAATCGAACGAACCAAACGCTATTTGGCAATACCTAAGCGGCGAAAGCAGGATTTCAATTACCCCAATCTATAGGGCGTCATACTTATTCGACCGGCCTCGGGATTTTTCGACGGGATACTTCTCGGCATTCAGTTCGAGCTTGCGCCTCGCTGCCGTAGCCAAGTCTATGTCCGCCCTATTTGCGAACTGAAGCAGGTAGATAAACACATCCGCAAATTCTTCCTCGATCGCAGTTCGCTCCTCAGGATTTTCGATCCCTTTGTTCGATTCAGCACCCTCCAGCCATTGGAAGCGTTCCATGAGCTCGGATGCCTCGATGGCTATCGACATAGAGAGATTTTTCAAGGAGTGAAAGGGTTCCCATTCTCGATCCAAAGCGAACTGGGCCACTGCCTGCTTCAATTCGTCAATACGCGTCTCGCTATCTAACATTGGAATCTTATAAATAACGTCGACCTCACCATCAAGTACAGATCCGCTGAACCCATATTTGACAAACGCCTGCCATTCCACCGGAATACC
>DKNL01000039.1 GCA_002474325.1 Opitutales bacterium UBA7389 | reverse complement strand
CCAACGCCGCCCACATCGTAGGCTACAACGGGTAGGCCACTCATCTGGGCTTCAACGAGAGCGTTAGGCAGGGATTCTTTTGCAGACGCGTGGATAGCGATGTCGCTTTTCTGATAGAGATTGGTAGGATCCTCGAGCAATCCCGGGAATTCGACGCGATTATCGATTCCCAATCGGCTTGCTAATTGGATACATGCATTTCGTTCGGGTCCATCCCCTGCAAGTGTCAATTTCCAGTCGAAGTTCCGTGCCAGCTTGCTGCAGATTTGGAGAAGTCGTTTTTGCTTCTTTTCTGGGCGGAACATGCTAGCGCAGACGAGCCTAATGGGTCTCTTCCCGGAGTCGGCCTTTTCTTCTCCTCCTGTGGAAAATTTACGGATACAGCCGTTGTAGATGACTTGAGCGTCAGGGCCTCTGTCGATCCCGTATGTAATTTGGAGTCGCTCGAGAGCTTCCCGGCTATTGGCCACGAGGCGATCCGATCTCTTGAGGGCTCTGCGCTGGAGGTATGGAATCGACTTGCCGGTGCGGAAGGTAGACACCAACTTCAATTCTCGATTAGATTGAGCCAGCAAACCAACCTGGCAATTGGCCATTCTACCCATGCCTATGGCGACATTGAAACCTTCTGTTAGCAGCAGTTTCTTAAGGCCCGGGGCGAACCAGTCGGTCTTCAAGGGGCCTTGAGTCAGATATCGGACCTGGAAGGATCCTTCAGCTGCCTGTTTGTCGAGGATGCCCCCTTCGCGAAACACAATAACACTAGTTTCCAGGCCGGCTTGGGCGAGCCCCTCGGCTATGTGGAGCGTTTGATTTTCGGTGCCGCCATTGCGTAGATGATCCTGTAGGAGGGCGATTCGCATTAAGGAAAGGCCATTCAGGCGTTTCTCTTCTCCAGGGCAATTTATTTAATTCCTTTGATGGATAGAACTGGGCTGATCGTGAGGGGGAGTGTCAGTCAGGCTCGAAGGACTGGCTCTGACTTAAGCTTACTTCCGCGGTCGCGGTAGAGCGGTGACGGATAGACTGATGGGTCAACTTCCTGTTTTGCGCGACTTAGAGACCCTGCGTTCCCCATGGCCAATAGAGTCAGCTTTGCGAATAGAGGCTGAAACAGGATCGATCCATGGCCCGAATGACTTTTCGTTATTTTAGAGTCTACTGGGTTGAATTGATGCGACCTCCTCTCAGTCTCCGCCATTCGCTCATTATTTATAAGAAGTGATATTGGCCCTCCCACATTGAGCTGGCAATGGAACGTTCAATCGCCTTGTCTGGTCTCGAGCGTAAGTGAAATGGCATTATTCATAAAAAGAGCCTTAGTTAGTGCCCTCGGCGTCTTTATCGGCAGCTCGCTGCTCCCTGGAATCTATTACGACGATTCGACGTCGCTGTTTTTAGCGGTCTTGCTTTTGGGTATCTTTTCAGCGGTGCTGCGACCCATCCTCGTTCTTTTGACGCTTCCTTTCGTCGTCCTGACGATGGGGATTGGCCTTTTGATGATCAATGCGTTGCTGTACGCATTCGTTGGCTATCTGGTTAACGGGTTTTACGTGGACGGATTTGGCTACGCCTTTTTAGGATCCTTCATCATCACGCTGCTCAATTTATTTTTCAACAAATGGATCAATGGGGGAGCGAAACGTTCGAAAACCAGAATCCGAGTTGAAAAGCGGGGATCTGTGGATGTTGGGATTGATCAGAGGGTAAGTAAGCAAACGCTTTCCGAGCGTCGGGCTATTCATCACAACGACGACGTTATCGATATTTAGCCTTTGTTGGTCATCATTGTCCTAGACAAGGACGAACATGTCACCTACTGCCTTCCTCCAACGATTGGAACCATGTTTGAAGATAAGTACGATCTCATAGTTATTGGAGGAGGGCCAGCTGGATATGCGGCTGCCATTAGAGCGGGCCAGCTTGGCAAACGAGCGGCCTGTATCGAGATGGAGCGTGCCGGCGGTACCTGCTTGAATTGGGGGTGTATACCGAGCAAAGCGCTGCTCAAGAGCGCTGAGTTGATGGCCAATATCGGCAAGGCGGAGACCTTTGGCATTAAAGTGGGTTCGGTCGACTATGATTTCGCCAAAGTGATCGAGCGGTCTCGGGGAGTGGCCGATCAGATGGCCAAGGGAATCGAATTCCTTTTCAAAAAGAACAAGGTCGATTACTTCGTCGCTAAAGCGCAGGTGAAGGGCGCTGGATCGATTGAATTGATTGAAGGTGACCGAAAAGGGGAAACGCTCTCGGCGGATAACATCCTCATCGCTACGGGTTGTCGGGCGAAGCAATTGCCGCTCTTGCCGGTTGACGGGGAGCGAGTCATGACTTCGCGGGAAGCGCTTGTCATGAATGAGCAGCCAAAATCGGTCGCCATCATCGGCTCTGGAGCCATCGGCGTCGAATTCGCCTATTTCCTCAATGCCTTCGGAACGGATGTTACTATTTTGGAAATCCTGCCTCAGCTTGTGCCAGTCGAGGACGAAGAAGTGGCCAACACATTGGAACGGGCGTTCAAAAAGCAGAAGATCAAGAGCGAGCTCGGAATCGAAATAAAGAGTGCTGAAGTCGGCGATAAGTCGGTAAAAATTGAATACGTAAAGAGGGGTAAGGCGATCTCGTTGGAAGTGGATGCGGTAATCCAGGCGGTTGGCGTACAAGCCAATTTGGACGGAGCTTTGGCTGATTCCGTTAAACTGGAAACTGATCGCGGCTTCTTGGTCGTCGATGGGCGTTACCAAACTAATGTCGAAGGCATATATGCTGCGGGTGATATCATAGGTCCACCGACCTTGGCCCATGTAGCGACCTACGAAGCCATTCAAGCGGTCAATGGGATGTTTGACCAAAGCGAACCCAAGCGGGTGGCCAATTTTCCGGGCTGCACCTATTGCAATCCGCAAATAGCTAGCACGGGTCTCACTGAGAAGGCGGTCAAAGAACAAGGTATCGAATACCAGATTGGCAAGTTTCCGTTCCAGGCCTCAGGTAAAGCTGTGGCATCGGATTCTGCTGAAGGCTTCGTCAAGGTGCTGAGTGCTTCAGATACGGGAGAAATCCTGGGTGTCCACATCATAGGGCATGATGCTACTGAGCTGATAGCCGAATACTGCTTAGCCATGGAAATGGAGGGCACGATCGATGAGATTCACCATACGATCCACGCCCATCCAACCTTGAGCGAGGCGCTCATGGAAGCGGCTGCGGCGACGACAGACGAAGCGATACATATTTAGCGATCTGCGATCGGCATCTAGCCATTAGCCTTGGGCTAATTAAAAAAGGAAAATCAGGCTCGACTTTGCCGGTCTCGAGCCGAAAAGTCCG
>DKNL01000321.1 GCA_002474325.1 Opitutales bacterium UBA7389 | reverse complement strand
CAGCTCCTAAAGGCGAACTCGAACTTCAAATTGAGGAGCTCGCTAACAGCCAGATGGATCTAGCGGAATTGACCTCGAAAATAGATTCCCTAGGAGTGCTAGAGACACAGGAACGCGAACTGGTAAACGCCTATAAAATTCTTATTGATGAAAGTCGCCCGGCAGGGGAACGAGTCAAACAGGCGAATCTACTGAAGCGTTATGGCCAGTTCGACGAACAAGCAGTCGAATCGATGTGGAAGCTGTTTTCTGAACAAAAAAAGCCTTACGATCAAGCGGCTGCCCTCTCCGCTCTGAAAGGGTACGTTTCGGCGGAGCGTCGCGACGATGTCATTGCTGCGATTAACGAAGACCTGACAGGCGGATACAAAAACGGTCGTCTACGATATTTTGGAATCGAAGCACTCGAGCCTTTGCTCCCAGACCCCTCTGTGCAAGAGCAGCTCGCCATCATAGCAGAAAACGATCCGGAGCGAAAAATCGCCGCCCGAGCCGCGAGATCGATAGGGTCGCCCATAACCAAGGGTGAAAGCGCAATCGATCGGCAAAAATAGCGAAAATACTATCTCTCCCGTTTTCCAACCTCGCAACCAATTCGAGCCCCAATAAATGGATACAACATTAACGAACTCCATCAGTTTCAATGCCGGAGCCCGCTATCAACTACTCGATTTTATTCCCTTTCCCGCTAGCGGCTCGAGCTCAACTCCACTCTCGCTTGGCTTTGGGCCATTTCCACAACCGCCATGTTTACCAAAGCGATTACCGCTAGCGTTTCATAGATTATTAATGCTGTCATTATTCCCCCCAGTTAAACCCCCACACTATGACTACAAAAGTTTCACTTAGGTTACGCGTTTTTCATCGATACAGTCCCATTTTGGCCTAAGCGTACGAGCTGAACAAATTTTGAATCGACTGCACCGATCCTCATGACCCGATATTTTCTCTATTTCGCCGTCTTGCTCTTTATGGGCTGCAGCTCCCAAAACACATTACCCAACATCGATCGCACAAGTGAGCATCCGTTCGGCAAACTGGAAGACGGTTCCGAGGTGATCCGGTATACGCTCCGCAATTCTCAGGGAATGCTAGTCCGACTGATTACCTACGGGGCGATTATCACGGAGATTCAAGCTGCGGATCGCAATGGAATATCCAAAAACGTAGTAGCTGGATCAGACAATCTCGACGACTACCTCGGTCACTTTCCTTCCGCTGCGGTTATAGGGCGGTTCGCCAACCGCATCAAGGAGGGGAAATTCACAATAGATGGAGAGGCTTATCAGGTGACCATAAACTCGCGCGGCAACCACATTCATGGAGGTCGGAAAGGCTTCGCTAAAGTAAACTGGCGCGGGGAAGCTCTTGCTCCCGAATCCAGTGAGGCTAGCGTCCGCTTGACCTACCGAAGCATCGATGGCGAAGAGGGCTTTCCCGGCAACCTCAACACCAGCGTCACCTATACGCTAACCGACGACAATGAACTCCACATTAACTACCAAGCTGAGACGGACGCTCCCACCATTGTAAATCTAACCAACCATGCCTACTTCAACTTGGCAAACGAAGGCGGGTTCGAAGCCCATGAACTTTGGCTCGACGCGGACAATTACACGTTGGCCGATGAAGATCTTATCCCAACTGGTGAAATCGCGTCCGTATACGGCACTCCTTTCGACTTCACTCAGCCGATGTCAATTGGATCCCGCGTCGAGCAAGTCGGATTTCCCCATCCCAAGAAATATGACACAAACTTCATTATCAACCGCAGCAGCGAGGAGGTTGGCCTATTCGCACGTGTTCACGAACCGGCCAGCGGTCGCTTCATGGAAGCCTTCACGGACCAGCCCGGGGTTCAGCTCTACACCGGCAATCCACGGGGCTTCTGTTTAGAAACGCAGCACTACCCCGATTCAATCAACCACCTCAAATTCCCTTCTCCAATCGTTCGCCCTGGTAACCCATTCTCTAGCGTAACCGTATTCAAGTTTTCGACTCAGTAGATTTCCGATTATTTGTAGATGACCCAAGCAAACACTAGAAAATCCGCATTCGTTAGCGGTGGCACAAGCGGTATTGGGCTAGCTCTTGCCAAAGGATTCGCCCAGGCCGGATACCAGGTCACAGCTTCTGGCATCGGCCAACTGCCCGACACCTATGAGAGCATTGAGTTCATTTCCATCGATGTCACTGATGGCGATATCGTAACCGATTATTTTGAACAGATCAAAACATTGGATACACTTATCAATGCAGCCGGGATCATAAGACGGGAGGATGAGCACCATCCCAAAACCTTCGAACAGGTGGTGGACACCAATCTAAACGGAACCATGCGTCTATGCTCTGCAGCTCGAAACGCTATTGCGAGGGCCAAGGGATCTATTATAAACATCGCATCCATGCTCAGCTATTTCGGCGGCGGTCTCGTGCCCGGCTATGCAGCATCTAAGGGTGGCGTCGTTCAGCTAACTAAATCGCTAGCCATCGCTTACGCAAAAGACGATATTCGCGTTAATGCCATCGCCCCTGGCTGGATCGATACTCCATTGACTGGCGATCTCAGAGCCGACTCTAAACGCAACCAGACTATAGTCGATCGCACACCGTTGGGACGATGGGGCGATCCTAAAGAACTTGTAGGCCCTGCCCTCTTTCTAGCGGGTTCGGAAGCCTCGTTCGTGACCGGAACTGTGCTCAACGTCGACGGCGGCTATTCGGCAATGTAATTGCGCTTCGTTTGCGTTACGCCCAATTGCGTTCGAATCCGTAGGAGCGGCTTTATGCCGCGATAACCCTGTTTTCAATATCTAAACAATCGATCGCGGCGTGAAGCCGCTCCTATAAAACTTAAGACAACTCAATTGAAACCGCTAACCACAGCTCTACTCCTTCACTTTTCGCTATTCTTCATTCACAATTTTGCTGAAGCGAAGCCTCAGCCGAATGTTCTCTTCATTTCAGTCGATGATATGAATGACTGGGTCGGCTGCCTCGGATCCGATCGGGTTCCTACCCCAAACATCGATAGTCTAGCTCAGCGGGGACTCCTTTTCACTAACGCTCATGCCCCGAGCCCGAAATGCGCTCCTAGCCGGGCTGCAATCTTGACGGGAAGGCGAGCCTCAACCACGGGACTCTACAGCAACAGCCATTGGTGGCGACCAGCGTATCCAGAAATCGTTACGCTTCCGCACTATTTCAAGAACAACGGTTATTACGTAGCCGGGGGCGGCAAAGTCCATCACCACACAGACGGATTCAATCCACCCGATCAATGGGACGAATACTCTCCTCTCATTCGCGACCAGGATTTGGTTGTCGATTACTTCAAAAACCGAGGAGAAGACCGGCGCTACTTTACCGAAGCCATGCCTCGACACCCCAACAACTCCCTGGATTGGGGAGCGATGGAGGTGGATGACTTGGAGATGGGGGATGGTGAAGCCGTTCGCTGGGCTACTGATTTTTTGAGCCGCGAGCACGAAAAGCCTTTCTTCCTGGCAGTTGGTTTGTTCCAACCTCACTTACCCTTTTACGCCCCCAAACAATATTTCGATCAATTGCCGCTCGATCAAGTGGAGGTGCCTATAAACTTGCCTGGAGACCTAGATGATATTCCCCCTGGCGGACAAAAGATGGCAGCCTCTCGACGCGAGGATCTTCGAATGATTGAAGAATACGACAATCTCCAACACACCGTTCAGTCATACTTAGCTAGTATCGCCCACGCCGATACGCTTGTCGGCATACTGATGGATGCATTCGATAACAGCGTCTATCGAGATAATACGGTCATCGTCTTTTGGTCGGACCATGGATACGCCTTTGGCGAAAAGGACCATTTAGCCAAAAATACGCTTTGGGAACGCTCCACCCACGTTCCTTTTATCGTCGTCGCTCCCGGAGTCACAACGCCCAAAAGCCGCTCCAGCCGTCCTGTCGACTTAACTTGCCTGTATCCAACGCTCACCCAACTCTGCGGCCTACCACTGCCAAGAGGACTGGATGGAATCGACATCATCCCACTCCTACGCGACCCAAACCTGTATTGGGATAAGCCAGCCATCATCGATTTCCTCCACGGCAATACCGCCATTCGAACAGAGGATTGGCGATACATTCGCTACGATGAAGACCGAGCGGGCGAGGAGCTATACAATCTCAGCGAGGATCCTAACGAATGGCGAAACTTGATACAAGAATCCCCCGACTCCGCCTCCCCATTTCGTCGATGGCTTCCTTCAAGTTACGCCAAAGAAGTTCCCACTAAAGGAGCCTACATATTCGACTTGGAAACCTACACCTGGAAAGTAAAGTAACCGTGAAGCCTCTGCTCGCTGCTCTAATACTTCTTTTTTCCGCATTTATACTTCTTCCTTCGCCGGCACCCGCGTCGCAGCCATCTGTGGTGAGCTCGTCGAATCCAAACGTTCTCTTCATCGCCATCGATGATATGAACGACTGGACGACTCTATTTGACAAGTCCAACCCCATCCAAACACCAAATCTGGAACGCCTGGCCCAGCGCGGCACCTTCTTCAGCAAGGCCTATTGCAACTCGCCTGCTTGCAATCCTTCTCGGGCCTCCGTCCTTAGCGGCACCCGCCCCTCTAGTAATGGCGTTTACGCCAATCGAAGCGACTGGAAAAAAGCCCTACTGGATACGGTCATCCTTCCTCAGCATTTCCGCAACCATGGCTACCTTGCTTACGCGAGCGGCAAGATATTCCACCACCACGGAATTCAATTCCACAAGTATGAGGCCTTTGATGAGTTCTTGGAATTTCCGTCCAGGCAACCCGACATGCCAATGCCACGAGACGGCAATCTAAACGGCATCCGGAGCTGGACTGCTCCTGATGGTTCAAAAGGTCCCGTTAGCCGAAATTTTGACTGGGGCGTATATCCGAAAAAACCCGATAACCACATAGACAATCGAACCGTCGATTGGGCCATCCAGAAAATCGCATCGTCGTCTAAAGAACCCTTCTTTGTCGCCACCGGAATCTACCGTCCCCACATGCCCTTCTACGCGCCTCAGGAATGGTATGACCGATACCCAATGGGACAGTTGAGAATGCCGGAAAGAAATGACGAAGACCTCGAGGATCTCCCCGACGCAGCCCGAGCCATGCTGCATCCGCCTTCCCGCAAATTCATGAGTACCTTCGAGCAGGAAAAACTGCGTGACGCTTTCATTTTCGAAAAGGCCGTTCGCGGCTACCAAGCGGCGGCTAGCTTTGCGGATTATCAAGTGGGACGGCTCCTCGATGCTCTAGACCAAAGTGGCAAGGCCGATAACACGATCATCGCGCTTTGGTCGGATCATGGATTTCACTTGGGGGAGAAAGAGCACTGGGAGAAGTTCGTTCTTTATGAGAAGGCCACCCGCATACCTTTCATCATTGTAGCCCCAGGTCATAAGGCGGGCCAAGTCTGCCGACGCCCGGTTTCCCTAATCGACCTATACCCGACGCTCACGGAAATCTGCAAATTGCCGGGCCCCACTCATTTGGAAGGAGAGAGCCTAGTTCCGCTGCTGAGAAAACCCAAATCCAAGCGGGACCCCGTGCTAATAACCTACGGCAAAGGAAACCACGCCGTCAGATCCGAACGGTACCGATATATTCGGTACGCGAATGGCGAAGAGGAACTTTACGATCTTGAAAACGATCCCAACGAATGGTACAACATTGCCTATCTTAAAGGTACGAAAGGAGTCATGAAACAGCATGCGAAATGGCTTCCGCTAGAAAATGCCAACGAGATCGGCCCCGCAAACTAAGAGTCAAGCAACTGCAAATCGATGAGAAAGATCCTCAGTATATATTTCCTATCTTCACTCTTCACCTTTCACCATTCGCTCGGAGCGCAAGAGCTTCCGAATGTCCTTCTAATCGTATCCGAAGATAACGGACAGGAACTTGGCTGTTACGGCGACGCCTACGTTCGAACCCCGAATCTGGACCGTCTAGCTTCGGAAGGAACGTTGTTTAAGAACGCCTACGTCGCCCAAGCGGGTTGTAGCCAATCCCGGGCCGCATTCCTTACGGGACTTTATCCTCATCAGAATGGCCAAATCGGCCTGGCCACCTGGAAATTTCGCATGTATCGAGAAGATACACCCAATATTGTTCGGAGCTTGAAAGAAGCCGGCTACCGGACCGGAATTATCGGCAAGCTGCATGTCAATCCCGAGTCTGCATTTCCCTTCGATTTCGAAGCCATTTCTAAATCAAATTTTGCCCGCGATGACCAGCTGGGCTACGCCCGCGAAGCAAGTGGTTTCATTTCCGATAGCCAGCAACCCTTCTTCCTGAGCGTCAATTACCCGGATGCCCATCGCCCATTCACTCCGCAGGTCGATGGACTACCAGAGAAGGTGCTAACCGGAGAAGACGTGGAGGCCCTACCCTTTTTCGGCATCAGTAATCCGCAGCTACGGCAACAGACAGCGGACTATTACAATTGCATGAGCCGCCTCGATACGCTTGTAGGCGACCTTTTGGAAGTGCTCGAACTATCCGGGAAAGCGGACAATACCATTGTCGCTTACATTGGTGACCATGGAGCGGACATGCTGCGCGGCAAGCGCACGTCCTATGAAGGCGGTACCCGCGTTCCATTTATTATGCGTACACCAGGACAATCCCACAAAGGAATCATACGGGAAGAGCTGGTTTCCCTTGTCGATCTCGTTCCCACTTTGCTTGACCTGAGCGGAACACAATCCATCCCTGACCTACCCGGAAAATCCCTCGCTCCACTTATCGAAAATAGATCGGTCGATTGGCGACGCTACCTATTCACGGAGTTTCACATCCACTCGGCCCATAACTACTATCCACAGCGAACAGTCCAAGACGATCGCTACAAACTGATAGTCAATCTTATGCCAGGAAGGATCAATCCCGGCTACCAGTTCACAAACGAGCGCTTCTTCGATGACCTTATCACCACCATAAATCAGGCTGGCGAACCCGTTACTGGAGCCTATCACCGCATGCACGCGCCTCCGAAATACGAGCTCTACGATCTCAAGAACGACCCGTATGAGTTCGAGAACTTGGCCGAAAACTCCGCTCATCGAAAAACACTCGAAAGGCTATCCAAGGAGCTACAAAACTGGCGTGAATCCACTAAAGACCCCATGCTCAATCACAAAAATGTACTTCGCCTGAAAGAAGAAGTCGATACTTGCATGGTCGATGGACAGCCAGACAAAGCTAAGCTGACACTCACCTACACCGACTATTTTTTCGAGTGATCAATTTCGGTAGGAGCGGCTTTAGGCCGCGATCTCACTCAAACATCGCGGCCCAAAGCCGCTCCTACCCTGTCTTAACATGAAAAAACAAATCGCTTACCTCATTTTTTCCACAGTGGCCTTCTCCTCCTCCGCCTTTGCTGAGATTGACGAGCAGATCATATTCAAATCTGGCGACGAAGGCTATTCGAACTACCGTATCCCGGCAGTCATTACCGCAGCCAATGGAACGCTTCTCGCCTTTTGCGAAGCTCGCAAAGACCATCGCGGGGACAGTGGAAATATCGATCTCATACTAAAACGCTCCACCGACAACGGAGCTACCTGGTCTTCGCCTCAGGTCGTCTGGGATGCCGGACCAGATACGGCTGGAAACCCTTGTCCCGTAGTGGATCAACGTACCGGCCGTATCGTAATGCTCATGTGCTGGAACTTGGCAACCGATCACGGACGAGACCTGCATGCAGGAACCGGAAAAGATACGCGTCGCGTGTTCCAAACGCATTCCAACGACCATGGAAAGACTTGGTCAGAGCCGAAGGAGATTACCTCAAAGGTTAAAGACCCATCATGGTGGTGGTATGCCACCGGTCCTGGCATTGGCATCCAGCTTCAAAAGGGGCCCTATACGGACCGATTGGTTGTTCCTGCCAATCACAGTGCCGATGGCTTCTACGGGGCTCATACCCTTTACAGCGATGATGGCGGGGAAACCTGGAATGCGAGCAGCATCATCAAGCCAACCGTGAACGAAAGCCAAGTCGTAGAATTATCCGATGGGCGACTAATGATGAATATGCGGTCCCAAGGAGTCGCTGAAACTTTGCGTCCACGAAATGGATACCGCTCTATTGCCTATTCCAACGATGGCGGAGCTAGTTGGAGCGATCCCGTTTTCGACGACGAACTTGGCGATCCTCGCTGCCAAGCTAGCCTTATCCGCTATAATGAAAACTATTTCCTCTTCTCCAATCCAAATCCGTCCGTCCAACCCGAACGCGGAGAGCGCATTCGCATGACTGTGAAGCTGAGCGAGGACGATGGCGAATCCTGGACAGCTGGCTATCTAGTTGACGCGGGACCGGCCGCCTACTCTGCTCTAGTCGCTCTGCCTAAAGAAGAAGTGGGCCTACTCTACGAGAAAGACAAGGATATCGCTTTCGCTCGATTCTCACTGAGTCTCCTTCGATAAATCGAGTGGCGATTCGGTTGGAAGGGTTCTCAAGCCGAACGCTCTTCCCTCCAAGAGCCACTTTCTTCCGGAGCTTGGAGATAGTATCGCGGCATTGAGCCACTCCCACAGTTATCTGCCCCCCTCTCAACCAAAACTGACCAAACTTCGGAGCCCTGGCCGCTCCTTGTAGGCCAGTTAACTGCATAACCTTATTCACTTAACTGGCCCGCGGAGAGAAGCGAATCTTTATTCATTGGCGGGATCCGGCGGCCTTTTTATTTTGACCAAAGTCCCCTGTGATCGACTTAATAGTCGCCCGCTCACCCCGTCACAATCTAACGAATCTAGTCTAGAAAGATAGTTCTTATGTCTAACACAGCTACTCCACCGATTATTGAAGCCTTTACCGCGGAAGCCTTTTCGGCTCCCGAGAAATTTACTCAATTCTGCTCCAATGCCGGGAAACCCATCGGAGGACTCGTTGGTGGCAAGGAGGTCCCGGGATCGATGAATGCCGTTTTCGACGTGATTAATCCCGGCACCCACGAAGTGCTCGCCCAGGTATCGGAGATGGGATACGACGAGGTCAACGATGCGGTTCAAGCGGGATATCGAGCTTTCAACAGCGGCTGGAAAGACACACCGGTAGAGGAACGAATTGAGCTCATGATGAAATTGGTCGAGCTTTTCGAGCGAGATCAAGAGGTCCTCATGGCCTGCGAAATTCTCAACGGCGGAAAAGTGTCCGAATTGGCCCAGGGTGACCTAACTCACTTCCGAGCTTGCGCTGAATACTTCTCGGACGTCGCCCGCAGCATCCAATTCGGCGACGGAAAAGTCATGGAGCTGGAAGGAGGCATGAAGGCCTACTCTTATGTCGAACCCTGGGGAGTCGTTGCGGGAATCATCCCCTGGAACTATCCAGTCGTTCTTTCCGCCTGGTTCATGGTTCCCGCATTGATCGCCGGCAATTGTATCTTGCTAAAACCTAGCGAGGAAACCCCGCTCAGCGCTCTCTATCTAGGCAAATTGGCCAAAGAGGCTGGATTTCCTGCCGGAGTAGTCAATGTGCTTCCAGGACGCGGCGAATTGACAGGTAAATTCATTTCCGAACATCCAGGCGTACGCTACATCGCTTTTACCGGATCTCCTGGAGTGGGCCAAGCTATCCTGCAAGCAGCTGACCGCCATGGTACCCGAGTAAAACGGGAAATGGGAGGCAATGGATCGGCGATTGTGTTGGCTGATGCCGACCCAGAGATCGTCGCCCGTATGATCGGCAAAAATGCCAACCAGCACTACGGGCAAACCTGTTCGACTATCCATCGAGTTTTCGCTCAGCGGGAAATCTATGATGATTTTCTGGAAGCGACTGAGTCCTTCATGAAGAATTTGAAGATTGGCAATCAAGCCGAAGCAGGAACGCAATTAGGTCCCGTGATAAATTCGCGACAACCTCAACGCATCATTGATGGCATACAATACGCCAAAGCCAATGGCGCAGAAGCGATCCTAGAAGGAGGTCATACCAAGGTGTCGGGATACAATGGATACTATTTGAAACCTACATTGCTCCGATCCGAACCCGGCAGTCGCAGCAATCCCCAGGAAGTCTTCCACTGTTTTGTTAATGTACAATCAGTCGATAGCGTTGAAGAAGCGCTTACCTACGCGAACGACACCTACTACGGACTAGGTTCCAGCGTCTGGACTAAGGATCTAGAACTCGGCCAGAAAATCGTAAAACAGTTCCGCGATGGCACCGGCCAGGTCAATTGCCACAACACTGTGGCCTACGGCCTGCCATACGGAGGCCAAGGCATTTCCGGCGGACCTGGCGGTGGAGTCAATTGCGAAGAAACCCTCCGCGACTATCTGCAAACCGAATCGATATTTGTCGCACCGTATCCAGTTTAAAAAGACGTTTTGAATTGGTGCCGCAGTGCTTTAGCCAGCGTTTAGCCAGACCTTTTCCTTCTGTATTTAAACTCCGAAGGACCAATAAGTCCGGATTTTCAGCTGAGGCGGGAATAGAAGAAGACGGGAAGCCAAACTGCCCTTGCTAGCCCCAACGTTGTTCGATCTGCCATTCGTCTTTTTTCGCTGTCTGCCATGCAATCCTAACCTATCAACTCTACTCCACTATCCATACGCCGAAATCACCCCAACCCAAGTATCACTGGTGAACAGTTTTTGTCGACAATTAGGGGCATTCCTGGGAGAGATCTTTTCGTAATTTCGCTATTTTTGGACGCGTTCCCACAACTGAACACTTAAGATGCGAGCTCCATCCCGACTTTTTATAGCCCTAGCAGCGCTTTGCTACCTAACCGATCTACACTCCGAAGTCCACTGGCCCGAATGGCTGGGACCCAATAGGGATGGACAGGTCGCCTATTTCAAGACTCCGGGAAAATGGCCAGATGGACTAACTCAAAGCTGGAACATCAACATAGGCGAAGGCTCAGCGATGCCAATCATTGCCAATGGGCGGATATATGCTCATTCCCGTCAACAGGGCGAGGAAGTCGTGTGGGCACTCGATCCCAAAACAGGAAGGGTGATTTGGCGTGAAAGCTATCCTGTAGACTATAGCATCCAAAGCTGGGGCGCTCGACACGGCAATGGACCACTATCCAATCCAACCTTTGCGGATGGGCGTCTATTCACCTTCAGCGTGACGGGAATTTTGTCAGCATGGGACGGCCAATCTGGAGATCTCTTGTGGCGCCGCGACTATGCTCACCAATTTCGACAAACACATCCCGAATGGGGGCATTCCTTTTCTCCTCTTGTAGATGGAGAGCAGGTTGTCGTTCATTTTGGGGGGGGGCATTCAGGTGTCTTGGTTGCGCTCAACGTAGCTACTGGCGATGTAGCTTGGACCGAAGGCGAAGACGGACCCAGTCACGCGTCCCCCATATTGGTCAATCTGGAGGGCATCAGGCAAATCGTGGAATGGAACTACGAGTCCGTGGTCGGAATCGAAAGCGGAACCGGCAAGCGGTTGTGGGCATACTCACTACCCCATCGGGGCTCGAACCAAAATTCGCCGACACCCGTGTACTTCAAAGGACACATTTTGATAGGTGGTGAAAACCGGGGTATTCGCAGCCTAGAGCCCAAACTTGAAAATGGAGAATGGCGTGTCATCGAGAATTGGCATCGCCGAGACGTCTCTTTAAACATGGCCTCTGCCATCGTAAATGGCGACAGCCTCTTCGGAAAATCGCACTTCCGGCAGGGCCAATTTTTCCGGCTTGATATTCAAACGGGCGACGTCATCTGGCGGGGACCGTCACGCATGGGTGAATACGCTACCTTCCTATCCGTCGACGAGCAAGTCATCATCCTCAAGGATGACGCCACCCTGGAGATCATCGACGCCAATAGTCAATCATACGACCCAATTATTTCTTACGAAATCGCCGAAAGCCCCACTTGGGCCGCCCCCGTCCTATTAGAGGACGGATTTCTCATAAAAGACCGAACAAAACTTTTCCGCTGGCGCTTCGAGTAGCTAACCGGTTCCTGTGAAGAATATTTCTGCCCTATTCGCTAAACTTTGTACTGCCCTGTTTCTTGGAATCGGGGATTACGCCGGCAAGCTAAAAGCCGGATACGCTGGACCCCTAAACCCGGCAACGATCTATTCATATCTCTAAATCAAGGCTGGATCAACGAGGACATTGGCAGCCTTCGCTTCCGAACGGCGGACACTAAACTGGCCACCAAGTTTCAATACACTTTCCGGTTCTAGTTAACCGCCAGAAAATAGACTATAAAACACAGAAATTTGAGGTTTTTGATGTTTGCAGATACGATCGGTGATCGTGCTGTCCGGTCAACGACCACGCTCACAGGCGATAGCCTAACTATTAGCAAAGGACATTCTGTTTCCCAAAATTCGACCATGCTTCACGAATCTGCCCCAATCAGTTTCTTGATCGGCTTGACGAATAACAGAAGAAGTACTCCGCTTCCT
>DKNL01000001.1 GCA_002474325.1 Opitutales bacterium UBA7389 | reverse complement strand
TCGCTACAGTCCCGAAGGGACTGATCGAATAGAGGGAAGATTCTGGAGCGATCTTCGCACTTCGAGATCCAATCAAAGCGATACATGGACTACATTTTCCGATCTCGATTTGGAAACAGATGCTGATTCGAGAATCTCGACAACCTTCGAGACAGAGTCTCTCGACTTCTACCGTTCGTATCCGGATGAATCGAAATTGGCAGACGAGCGCCTAGCCGATGAGCAAGCGGCCCGTATTCGCTTTCTGGAGAAACTGCAGGAATGGGAATCCAACGACGAGCGAATCATTATTGTGCTCCCAAGCGAAAACGACGAACGTCGCATTAAGGAGATTTTTCAGGAAACGAAATCGCTGGGAAAGCTGAAGCCCGTCTTTTGGCGTGGTGATTTGAACGAGGGGTTCCGGATCCACTTTCGCCAAAATCTGGGGCGCCTTAATTGGCCTTCCTTGGATACCTGCAAAGGAGCCGTGTTTGTGACCGAGACCGAGCTGTATGGAAGAAGGCGGAATCGAAAAGTGACCCTTCGCAAACGAGCACTCGTCGCTCAGTCCCAAGTCGATCAGCTACTCGATTTCGCCGAGCTGGTCGAGGGCGAGTTCGTCGTTCATCTGCAGCACGGCATTTCTGTGTATCGCGGGTTAACGCACGTGGATATTAGCGGGCAGCTTCGCGAGGTCCTGACTTTGGAATTCGACAAAGGCATCCTTCTCCACGTCCCGCTTCAGGAATCGCATTTGGTGAGCCGGTATGTTGGGATCACCAAGACGCGCCCTAAATTGGGAAGGCTAGGCTCCAATCGTTGGGTCAAAACTCGAGAAGCGGCTGAGCGGGCGACGCTAGATTTGGCAGCTCAGCTGCTCCAGATCCAAGCGAAGCGAGATTCGACAGCCGGATGGGTCTGTACTCCCGACAGTGAGTGGCAGAAAGAGTTCGAAACAGCCTTCCCTTTCAAGGAAACACCCGACCAATTGAAGGCCATCGTTGATACGAAACACGACATGGAATTGTCGAAGCCAATGGATAGGCTTGTATGTGGAGATGTTGGATACGGAAAAACTGAAGTTGCCATTCGAGCGGCTTTCAAGGCCGTCATGGGTGGCAAACAGGTCGCGATATTGGTCCCAACTACGGTATTAGCTCAGCAGCACTTTCTTAATTTTCGCGATCGCATGGCCGGTTATCCCATTGTCGTTGAGCTGGTGAGCCGGTTTCGCAGGCCGGGTGAAATCAACAAAATCCTACAAGCGACGCGGAATGGGAATGTCGATATCCTAATCGGCACCCACCGGTTGATCCAGAAAGATGTGTCTTTCAAGGATCTCGGATTGGTTGTGGTCGATGAAGAGCAGCGCTTTGGCGTGAAACATAAAGAGTTATTCAAGAATTGGCGAGAGACGATCGATATCCTGACTCTATCGGCGACACCCATACCCCGAACGCTTTACATGGCCTTAACGGGTGCACGTGAATTGAGCGTGATCGAAACGCCCCCCCTCGAGCGCAAGCCCATCCAGACCATCGTCAAAAGTTACGATGAGAAGCTCGTGACTGAAGTTATACGTAGGGAAATCGCCCGTGGCGGGCAAGTTTTTTATCTGCATAACCGTGTCCAGACGATCGATACGGTGGCTTGGCACTTGCAAGAACTAATGCCGGAGATCTCCTTTCAGGTATGCCATGGACAAATGGACGAAAAGCAACTCGAAAAAGTCATGCTTGATTTTGTGGATAAGCGATTCCAAGTGCTCGTTTGCACGACGATCATCGAATCCGGACTGGATATCCCGAATTGCAATACGATCATTATCGAGGGAGCCGATCGATTTGGTTTGGGACAACTATATCAGATTCGTGGCCGCGTAGGGCGTTTCAAACGCCAAGCTTATGCCTATCTCCTACTCCACAAGCATAAGCACTTGATGGATATCGCCCGAAAACGCCTGAAGGCGATTCGTCAGCACAATCGGTTGGGCTCGGGCTTCCGAATCGCCATGAGGGATCTCGAACTGCGGGGTGCGGGAAACCTGCTAGGCTCGGAGCAAAGCGGTCATATCGTGGGCGTGGGATTCGAGCTTTACTGCCAATTGCTGCGTCAAAGTATAGCCCGCCTCAAAAGCAAAGAGACGGCTCGGGCTATTCGGGCCAGCGTGAAACTGGATTTTGTTTATCAAGGCGAGGGTCAAGCGGAATCCACCAACCGCTACGAAGATGGCTACACGGCGTTGAAGAACGCGGAATCGTCGATGGAATATTGCGAGCCGATTCAAGCTCGTATCCCGGCAAGTTATTTGGAAGAGACACGACTGCGTATCGACTTTTATCGCCGCCTAGCCATGGCCGAAACTCCGGATCGTATCCGAGAATTGGAAGCGGATATGAAAGACCGTTTTGGGGAATTTCCTCAAGAACTGAAGGCCCTGATCAAAATGGCGGAAATCCGTTCGCTCGCGGAGCAAAAAGGAGTCCTCTCGGTCGCCTCGCAGGACGGTCGATTGAAGTGCCGGATCAACCGAGATGGCAAGGATGCTTACATTAAGTTGGGAAGCCGCTTCCCGCGCCTAAGTTCGAAAGCCGCGCTCAAACGACTGGACGAAATCATTGTGTTCTTGAGAAACCTTCCAAAAAGTGCATAGTTCCCAATTTCCCGAAGATTAACCTATGCTTATACGAAACGCCAAGAGTCTTGCCCAAATAAGTTCCCTTCTGCCTTTGGCGGCATTCGCCCAGATTAGCGATGAAGACGCCGAGCGCATGGTGAATGCCCGTTACGCCAACGGAATTACTGCAATCGCCGAAGAGCGAATTTTTACGGCTGAGGATGTTCGCCGTCAAATTATGCCTCTGGTCGACCAGATACAGGCAGATTCCAATGGGGATCCCGTTATGTTCAACAGAATGCTGGATGAGGCGGAGAACCAGATCATTCAGACACTAACTGACAACGTGTTAATTGTTAAACAGTTCTACGAAGACAAGGGGCAGATTCCGGAAAGCTATGTCCGTAATGATGTGGAAGAACGGATTATTAAACAATTTGACGGAGATCGATCCAAATTCCTAGCCTATCTACAGTCGATCGGTAAAACGCCGGACGAGTACGACAACGAGATTCGCGAGGAGATGATCGTCAACTTTATGCGACTGAAAATGACGAAATCGGAAAGTTTCGTCAGCCCAGTGAAGGTCGAGGGCTTTTATAACGCCAACAAGCAGCAATTTCACGAACCGGAAGCGGTTCATCTTCGCTTGATTATCTTGGCCAAGCTGACCGATGAGGATCCCGAGCTTCTTGACCAGACCGCCGAGGAAATTGTACGGCAATTGGACAATGGTATTGATTTCGCCCAATTGGCCAAAAAGCACAGCCAAGATTCCAAGAAGGATGTCGGTGGCGACTGGGGATGGGTAGAACGTAAAGCTTTAATTCCCGAATTAGCAGAGGTTGCTTTCGAGCTAGGAATTAGTAAGCATTCTCAACCACTCCAGTTCAAAGATAAGATCTTCATTATGTACATACAAGATCGTCGCGACGAGGGCTACGTGCCCTTGACAGAAGTTCGAGATAATATCGCTAGTATGCTCGTATCTGAAATGGCAGAGGAAGCCCAGAATCGGCAACTTGAGCGCCTACGCCGGGATGGTTACGTTCGCCGATTCAATTAGGTGATTCCTCGTCTATCTGTTTTATTGGGCGATGTAAAAAAGGCAGGGTGGATCGGCTCGATCGCCACGTAGGCGGCAAGGTTACACGTGACTGAGAGTAGGAGCAGATTTATCCCTCGATGTCTGTGCAGTTGTGATTCACAGCCTTGCCGAAGAATGGTGGTAGGAACAGGATTCGAACCTGTGTAGGGTTTCCCCAGCAGATTTACAGTCTGCCCTCGTTGGCCACTTGAGTATCCTACCCCAACTCGTGAAAAGCCGGATAGAGTTGTCGTTTCGTCGCAAAGATCAAGGGATTTTTGCTATTTAAATTTGCCTGAACGCTATCCTCTCGACAGTGGATGAGCACTGGGGAGACTCCCCCTTTTCTGGATATGGATACCGAACGCTTCGAATATGACCTTCCAACGGAGAGAATCGCTCAGCGACCGGCAGCGAAACGGGACGAATCTCGTTTGCTTGTCGTTCATCGATCGAATGCGAGTGTCGAGCATCGCCGATTCAAGGATCTTCCTGATTATTTTGGGCCCAGCGAAAACATTTTTAGAAACACTGCCCGAGTATTGCCAGCTCGCCTTTTCGGTCAGCGTTCAACTGGAGGAGAGGTAGAGTGCCTTCTTCTCAGGCAATCAGATTCTGAGATTAAGAGTGATGGTGAAGCCTGGTGGTGTCTCCTCAAACCAGGACGCAAGCTTCCTGCAGGGAGTGTCTTCGGAATCGACGGCGTGTTTGAGGCCACGGTAATAGATAAGAATCCACAGACTGAATATCTAGTTTCCTTTGAGATTACCAACGGCCGTCCTGTAACGGAGATGGCTCGAAGTTTTGGAAAAATGCCCCTCCCACCCTATATTCACCGTGAGCGGCGAGACTCTCAGGACCAGGACGACATAGATCGCTACCAGACGGTCTATGCCCAGAAAAACCGGGCAGTCGCGGCTGCCGCTCCCACGGCCGGCCTGCATTTTACCGACGATCTAAGTGAGGAACTGATGCAAGCTGGATCTCAATTCTTCGATTTGATTCTCCATGTTGGAATGGGAACCTTTAAGCCCCTAGGTGAAGGTTCGGTTGAATCCCATGAGATTCATAGCGAGATCTATGAGATCCCACAGGAGACCCAGGAAGCTTTGAGGAATGCACCTTCCAATGGAAGGCGTCGCGTTTGTATCGGTACGACTAGTTTTAGGAGCGTAGAGGACTACTTGGCGAAAGTGGACAATACTGTACTAGGCAGTTTCGTCAGCGAGGCCAGCATTTTCACTTATCCGCCATCTGATTTCAGAGGCGTGGATGCCTTGATTACAAATTTTCACCTACCTAAATCAACTCTCCTTTGTCTCGTTTCCGCTTTTCTCTCTCCCGGTAAAATCGATGGAATAGACTGGATGAAAGAGATTTACGCAGAAGCGATTTCAGAAAAATACCGCTTTCTCAGTTATGGCGACGCCATGTTGATCCTCTGAAATTCGTCTAGAGTGGCTAGACAATTTTTGAACGTTCGCCTAAGGTATAGGTCAGTTTATAAAACGGTCGATATCGGACCTAATAGAAATGAGCGATACAACGGAGATTAGCGATATCATCGAAGACGCCACTTTCGATTTCACGATGGGCGATAGCGACCAAGCTATCTCCAAGCTGGAAGCCGTTTTGGACGCGAACCCAGACAGTTTCGAGGCCTGGCACGCACTCTGCGAAATTCACTATTCGGCGAAATCCTACGAAGCTGCCCTGAGGGCAGCCGAACAGGCCCATTCCATACGGCCAGACGATCTATTCATAAACACTAGCCTATCAAGGATCTGGCTAGAACTAGGCTCCAAAGAGAAAGCCGAGCATTTTGGGGCTCAATCCAAGGTAGCCAGTTGGAAGGAGCAATTGAAGAATCCAGAAGCTTCGCAAGCGGGTCTGGATGCCACATCGCCCTGAGTTCTCGCGGCCTCTTTTCACTCGACTTTGAACGACGTGAACCCATAGTCCGCCACTTTTTCCATCCCACGCACATGGATAAGAAGTACACACTCGATTTTGAAAAGCCGCTTCGCGGTCTAATCAAGCAACTGGAGGCCTTGAATCAATTGTCCGAGGAGAACGCTATCGACGTCACTAACGAGATTAAGGCCATTGAAGCGAAGATCGAGCAAACAAAGCGATCGGTCTATTCAAACCTTTCCTCATGGCAGCGCGTACAGCTCGCTCGCCATCCACTTCGCCCTTACTCCCTCGACTACGTGGATGCCATTTTTGATGATTTCCAGGAGCTATCTGGCGACCGGCAATTCCGTGACGACAAGTCCATCATCGGTGGAACGGCCTTTCTCGATGGGCGTGCCGTAATGATTATCGCACAGCAAAAGGGTCGCAATACCAAGGAGAATATTCTTCGCAATTTCGGTATGCCGAATCCTGAAGGTTACCGTAAGGCATTGAGGCTCATGAAGTTGGCTGAAAAATTCGGCCTACCAATAACGACCTGGGTGGATACACCAGGCGCCTACCCAGGTGTGGGTTCCGAGGAACGCCATGTCGCGGAAGCCATAGCCGTCAATATTCGGGAAATGAGTCGATTGACCGTGCCGATCATTACGGTAATCGTCGGTGAAGGTGGATCTGGAGGAGCTTTGGGCATCGCGGTTGCGGATCGAGTTTTGATCCTGGAAAACGCCTATTATTCGGTCATCTCTCCGGAGAGCTGCTCCGCGATTTTGTGGAAAGATCGCTCTAAATCCGCCAAGGCCGCCGAGGCATTGCGACTAGGCGACCAGAAAATGCTGAAGCAGTTTGGGGTTGTCGACGAAATCGTCGAGGAGCCTATGGGAGGAGCTCAGAACGATCCTCAAAAGGCCGCAAATTCTGTTGAAAAAGCGATCAAGTCACAGTTGAAAGCTTTGCTTAAGCTTTCGAAAGACGAGCTAGTGGAAAATCGATATGCTCGATTTCGTGCTATTGGCGAGGTCGATGACGGTAAAGTGATCGATCTCAGCGAGGCCGCCTCCTAATTTACGGATAAGCCTCGAAAAAGGTTAAAATCCCAGCAAACTTAGGTTTCTCTGGGAAACCGTTCTTGCCACTCGTCGCCAGACCGCCCTTTATTTCGCGAAATTCAAAGAAATCATCATGAACGCAACAAAAGAAGCCAAATCACCTTCCCAGGATACCCGTGAAATGAACGGAGCCGACATTCTCGTCGAATCTTTGGTACGTGAAGGTGTGAGCGATATTTTCGCCTATCCAGGCGGCGCGTCCATGGAGATGCACCAATCTTTGGCTAAGGCGAAGGACAAGATCCGCACGATCTTGCCTCGACATGAGCAAGGAGGGTCTTTCGCCGCTGAAGGTTACGCAAGAGCGACGGGTAGGCCCGGCGTGTGTATGGCGACGAGCGGACCGGGAGCTACGAATCTAATGACGGCCATCGCGGATGCCTACATGGATAGCACGCCGCTGGTTTGCATTACTGGGCAAGTTTATTCCAAATTTATAGGCAAAGCGGCATTCCAGGAAACCGACTTCTTCGGAATGACTTTGCCGGTCGTCAAGCACAGTTATCTAGTTATGGATATCAACGACTTAGCTCGCATCGTCAAAGAGGCGTTCAAAATCGCAACCACGGGCCGGCCCGGCCCAGTGGTCATCGATATTCCCAAAGATGTACAACAGGCGAAAATCGTCCCTGAGTGGCCTAAGGAAGTTGAACTCCGTGGTTCGAAGAATCCCGGGGAGGCAAGTGATATTGAACTGAAGAACGTTCTTCACCTCATAGAGGAAGCCAAACGTCCGATGGTTTATTACGGAGGCGGCATCGTTTCCGCCGAAGCTTATGACGAACTTAGAGCGTTTATCGAAAAAACGGGAATCCCCTGCTCTTCTACTTTGATGGGCGTCGGAGCATTCCCTGAAAGGCATCCACTCTCTTTGAAATGGTTTGGGATGCACGGGTCCGCTTATGGGAATCTTGCCGTCCACAATTGCGATTTGCTATTGGCTTTTGGCGTTAGATTCGATGATCGGATAACGGGAGATGTATCCAAATTCGCCCCTCAAGCTGAGATTGTTCATATCGACGTGGACGCCTCCGAACATAACAAGAACAAGATCGTGCACCATCCGATCTGCGGAGACATTGGCCATGCCATGGGCCGAATGGTCGAATTGATGGATCAAATCAATTTTTCCAAGCCGCATATAGACACCTGGTTAGATCAGATCAGCGAGTGGAAGAGGGATTATCCCTTCGAATACGAGGACAGTCCCCATATTCTCGGCCAGGAAGCCGTTCGCGTTCTCTATGAGTTAACGAAAGGAGAGGCCATCATTACGACTGGCGTTGGGCAGCACCAGATGTGGGCCGCTCAGTACTACGATTTCGCCCATCCGCGTCATCACATTTCCTCTTTAGGTTTGGGCTCTATGGGTTATGGTTATCCATCCGCGCTCGGAGCTAAAGTAGCCTGTCCAGACAAGCAAGTCATCGACATTGACGGAGATGGCTCCTTCGTGATGAACGTCCAGGAACTAGCCACTGCGAAAATCGAGAAAATCGCGGCTAAGGCAATGATTCTCAATAACCAGCATTTGGGAATGGTAATGCAGTGGGAAGACCGCTTTTACGACAGCGTTAGAGGAAACACCATTCTAGGAGACGAAGACAATATTGGCTCCCCAGAAAACATTGATGGATTGTATCCAAATTATGTGGAAATTGCTAACGGATTTGGTTTACCAGCGAGACGCGTTCACAAGAAAGGAGAGCTTCGAGATGCCATTCAAGAAATGCTCGATAGCGATGAGGCCTTCGTTTTGGATGTCATCACTCCCTATACCGAGCACGTACTCCCCATGATTCCCGCTGGCCGCACGGTTGACCAGATGATCGTCAAGTAGCCATTGGTTTCATCGCGAATTGGAAGAATCGGCCTAGCATTGTGTTAGGGCGTTAATGCCCGATGTGGACAGAAATAGCGGTCAGATTGTCGTGCCCGCTCTCGTCTTTGGCGTCCTGGATGATTCGCTCAGCCGTATTAAGATTTGATAAATTGGCAGGTGGGGAATCGATGAGCGTGTGTATACGGCGGTTGGATAGACCGTTGGTAACGCCATCTGTACATAGGGCGAAACTATCGCCAACCAAGTAGTCGACTGAACCGATTTGTGGATCGAGTTTTTGGATGCTCCCTCCTAGGGCCTGATTCAGAATATTGCGATCGGGGCGAGTTTTAGCCTCTAATTCGGAGATCTCTCCCTTTCGCCGCAAATGTCCGACGTGTGTATGATCATGGGTCAACTGCCGCAGCTTCTCCCCGTTAGGTAGGTAATAAATTCGGCTATCGCCTACATGAGCGAAGTACATGCGATTTGGAATGAACCAGCAAAGACTTAAGGTCGCCCCCATTCCTCGGCATTCCTCGTAATGAATGCCCATTGTAACCATTTCGCTATGTATCCGCGAAAATAATTCTCCCAAGATCTGGGTACAGTCCCGGTCGATTCCCATGGTCGCCAAGCTGAATGTTTTGGGCATCAGATCGGTGATTTTGTCGACGGCGATCTTGCTGGCAAACTCTCCCGCTTTTGCTCCGCCCATCCCATCGCTGACCGCGAAAATAAAGTCGGCTCCATCTATGAGAGCTGAGCCGTCTTTGCCTAGATAGTGAACCTCGCGATCGTCGAACGTTAGGGCGAGAAAAGCGTCTTCATTATTTTTACGAAATCGCCCAACATCGGTCCGCCCATTCCAGGACAAACTCAAGCTATAGCCGAAATCCTGGCTAGCTTTCTCACTCATTATTCTCTCTATCCTCCGGTTGAAGGAGCCCCTCCCCGCTTTCCAGAATTACTGCGTATTCAAAATCGATAATACAGAAGCGTCCTAGTTGGGCATTGTAAGTGATGTTGCGAGAAGTAGGATCTCCGTGGCGTACGCCGTATTCCTTCTCTAATGAATTATGTAGCTGAGCGGTACGAGCCTCGCTTATGGAATCCTCAACTCGAGCCCCGCAATTGGTGGTCACCATGTAAAGGGTCCCAGCATCGTAATCGACCAGTTTAGGGACGAACTCGCAGCCCCTCTCTGCGAGATATTTAAGGACTCTTATTTCGTTGTCAAAGCGATCTTTAGCCTCCGGGCCGCGAAACGTTTTGTGGACTTTTCCATCATACCCGATTCTAACCCTTGCTCGCTGCGTATCTTTAATCTCTCGCATGTTCTATTTTGAGCTGATTCTGGAGCAACTTTGGGCGCCCGCCGAAAAATTTCCCGTAATTTTATTAGTTGTTGTGTATCGGCGCAACTTTTGCTCCTGTGGTATTCCGTTTGCATATTGGCAACCTGCTCCTGGCA